>CAJOIG010000155.1 GCA_905234575.1 uncultured Oscillospiraceae bacterium | reverse complement strand
CATGCCGGACTATCTTTTGCGGGCGCTGTGTGCGCTGGCGGGCTTCCTGCTGCTGTACGCGCTGTATTCGATCCTGCCGGAAGCGCGGCATCCGGCGCTGCGGGCGGCGCTCCACGGAACCGCCGGCCTCGCCTCCCTGCTGCTGGGAAACACCCTCGGCGCGCCCTTCGGCTTCACCGTCGGGCTCAACGTGCTGACGGTGCCGACGTCGCTCGTGCTGGGGGTCCCGGGCACGGCGCTCCTGTGGGCGCTGCGGTATCTGCTGTAGCGGCGGAGCCTCTGTTATTCCAATAACTTATCGAATCTTATCAAAAGCAGAAAGAAACCTGTTGACATCAGCACTTTAATGTGCTACCATGCCTTCGAAAAGTGAATCGCTGCGATAGAGGCGCGGCGTTCATGAGTACCGCTCCGGCAGGGCAGGCAAGCCGCCGCACGGGAAAGGGACCGCCGCCGAAGCCGACCGGAGCTTGCCTGCTCCGCCGGACTGTCACAAGGCTTTGTGGAGCGCTATCAAGGACCCGCGGGTGCTTTCATCCGTCTCATCCATGGACCGCTTGACAGAGCGGTCCATTTTTCATTTCATTCTTTTTTCGGAGGTACACCCGATGTACGCAACATTCTGGTCCCTGCTGCCGCCGATCATCGCGATCGCGCTGGCCCTCATCACGAAGGAGGTCTACTCCTCCCTGTTCATCGGCATCCTGGCCGGCGGACTTCTGTATTCCGGCTTCAACATCGTCGGCACCATCGAGCACGTCTTCGTGGACGGCATGGTCGGCTCCCTGGCGGACAGCTGGAACGTCGGCATCCTCATCTTCCTCGTCATCCTGGGCGGCATGGTGATGCTGATGAACCGCGCCGGCGGCTCCGCGGCCTTCGGGCGCTGGTCCGTCGAGCACGTCAAGACCAAGGTCGGCGCGCAGCTCTGCACGATCGTCCTCGGCGTCCTCATCTTCATCGACGACTACTTCAACTGCCTGACCGTCGGCTCCGTCATGCAGCCGCTGACGGACAAGCACGGCGTCTCCCGCGCGAAGCTCGCCTACCTCATCGACGCCACCGCGGCCCCGGTGTGCATCATCGCGCCGATCTCCTCCTGGGCGGCGGCGGTCACGGGCTTCGTGGACGGCGCGAACGGCCTCGAGCTCTTCATCAAGGCCATCCCCTATAACTTCTACGCCATCCTCACCGTGGTCATGATGCTCACCCTGACCTTCGGCAAGTTCGACTACGGTCCGATGAAGCTCGCGGAGATGACCGAGCGCCTCGAGGAGCACAACCGCAACGCCTCCATCACCGGCGCCGAGGATCAGCCCAATCCCCCCGTCAGCCCCAAGGGCAAGGTCATCCACCTCGTGCTGCCCATCATCCTGCTCATCGTCTTCTGCGTCATCGGCATGATCTATACCGGCGGTTTCTTCGACGGCGAGACCTTCGTGGACGCCTTCGCGAACTCCGACGCCTCCGTCGGCCTCGTGTACGGCTCCGCCGTGGCTCTCATCCTCACCGTGATCTTCTATCTCATCTCCGGCGTTCTGAGCTTCAAGGAGTGCATGAACGCGATCCCCGAGGGCTTCAAGTCCATGGTTCCCGCCATCCTGATCCTCACCTTCGCCTGGACCCTGAAGGCCATGACCGACTCCCTCGGCGCCGCGGAGTACGTCGCGGGCCTCGTGGAGGGCGCCGCCGGCGGTCTGATGGCCATGCTGCCCGCGATCATCTTCCTCGTCGCCGTGTTTCTCTCCTTCGCCACCGGCACGAGCTGGGGCACCTTCGGCATCCTGATCCCCATCGTGGTGAACGTCTTCGGCGCGGACATGTCGAGCACCCTCATGATCATCTCCATCTCCGCCTGCATGGCCGGCGCGGTCTGCGGCGACCACTGCTCCCCCATCTCCGACACCACCATCATGGCCTCCGCCGGCGCCCAGTGCGACCACATCCAGCACGTCTCCACGCAGCTTCCCTACGCCCTGACCGTGGCGGGCCTGAGCTTCGTGACCTACATCGCCGCGGGCCTCATCCAGAACGCCATCGTGAGCCTGCTCATCGGCATCGTGCTCACCGTTGCCTGCCTGCTCGTCATCAAGAAGGTCGGCGGCAAGGACGCCAAAGCCGCGTAACATTCAAAAAACGATCCATCCGACATCGGATCGGCGGAAAAAAGACCACCCGGTCCCAGCTTCACGGCTGGTTCCGGGTGGTTTTTCGTTTCCGTTCGGGGCTTACGAGCCCTCTGTGCTGACCCACACGGCGGGCCGGATGAACAGCGGGACGTAGGTGAAGTAATCGAAGACCTGTCCTTCGCCGGTGATGTAGACGACCATATCCTCGTCGGAGTGCGAATTGCACAGCGTCCGGGTCATCCACGCGCCTCCGCCGGTGTCGTTCTCATAGTATCCGACGCGGACCGCGTCCGTGACGGTGGCGATCCAGTCGGGGTTGACCTTCATTTCCGTGAAGGGATACCCGCCGTCGTCGGCGTAGTCCTCGGTCGGCTCGCCGAGGTAGCGCAGGACCTCCTGGTAGGACAGGAGGAAGACCGTGTCCTCCGTGTCGGGGTCATCCGCGCGGTCCTGCACCGCAAGCTCGGAATAGAGCTTTTCGCCCTGGTCCTCGAAGGAGCCCCACTGGGCCATGAGCTCCTCGTTCGCGGCCTTGTTCTCCAGATGGGTCGGCTGCATGAGGGCGCGCTCGTCCTCGGAGAACATGGTCAGGAAGCCTTCCTCCCCGTCGTTCAGAAACGCCCGCAGGGAGCAGCTCTCCCAGGTCAGGTCGGTCAAGACTTCCTCGTTCGGGTTGTAGTTGTAGGAAAAGCTGTCGAGCAGCTTGTCGCACAGGAGAAGGACTTTGCCCTCCGCCTTGTCCAGCACGCGCCAATAGATGGGCGAAAGCTCCTCCTGATCCTCATCCTGCACGAATTGGCCCAGGCAGACGAGATCCCCGATCTCCGCCTCGGACACGGGCACGCTGCCGCCCATGCCCGCAAAAACCAGGTCCAACTTCGCCTGCGAGCAGGGCGCCATCACGGCCCAGAAGCCCGGCTGCTCCTCGAACCAGAACACGCCGGTCACCTCGTCGTAATGATACGGGACGAGCGCCTCCTCGGCAAGGTATTCATCGGCCATCCCGTCGTAGACCCGCACGCCGCCGAACCGAAGCATGCCCGGCTCGCCGGTGTTGAAATCCATCACCACCGGTTCGTAGGTCCCGTCGGTATAGGTGCCGACGCCGTCCTCGCCGATCTCGCACCAGATCGTGCAGTTATCCGCCCACATCATATCGAGCAGCGTCGTCGGCCGGTCGAAGAAGTCCAGATACTCGTTGGCCTCGGGAACGTATTCCCCGGCCTCGTTGCCGAGGTATTCGATCATATACAGGCCCGAGGGAATCGGCTGGGCAGCCTCCCCCGCGGGCGGTTCCGCCGCAGCGTTCTGTGCGTCGCCGTCAGCCTCCCCCGCTTCGGTCGTTTCTGCCGGGGCTTCCGTTTTCGCGCCGCAGGCGGTCAGAGCAAGCAGCATCGCCAGCGCCAGCAGCAGACAAATCCATCGCTTCATCGTTTGCTTTCCTTTCCCTGTCACCCGGCGAGATAGATCAAATCGCCGGTTATATCGTCGGTTCCGTAGCCCATATCGTCCACGGTGTACCATGCGGAGGTAGCGGTATGGTCGCCCATATCCTCGTACAGGTGGATCGTGTAGGTGCCGTCGCCGTTATCCGCCGCATCCGCCTCCGGGAGATAATACCCGGTGATCGCAAAATAGAACTGCTGCGCCAGAACCCCGAGCTCCTCCGCGGTAAAGGGCCCCTCCTCCAGCGGGAGGAAATACGTCCTCGGCTCGAACATATACACACCGGTCAGGATATTGTCCTCCGTGCCGCCGGCCATGGTGCTCTCGTCGCGCTCCACGTTCATGAGGATCGCCCCCTGGACCTCGCTCAGGACGAGCTTTTTGAACCAGCGGGAGATGTCCAGTCCCATGCTGTCCCGGACGGTACGGATGTTGACGGTGTAATCCCCGTCCCACTCGGCGTCGTCCAGCGCGAGGGTGAAGGTGCTCTCGTAGAAATCCGGTCCCTCCGAGCGGAACATGGCGTGCAGGACGATGTCCTCGCTGTTCAGATCCAGCCAGTATTTCCGCATGCCGTCCTCCTGGAAATACTCATAGACAACGCCCGCCGCCATGGGATCCATGAAGTAGATCCCGGTGAGGATGTTGTCCTCCGTGCCGCCGGCCATGGTGCTCTCGTTGCGCTCCACATCCAGGATGATCTGGTCGCCGAGCAGCAGGACCGTAAACGTGTCGAACCACTCCGAAATATCGAAGCCGTACTGGTCGTAAACGTTGTGGAATTCGATCATTTTGTCGTAGACGTCCGCCGTGTCGAGGTCCAGGATAAACCAGGACTCATAGAACGTCGGATCGCTGGAGCGGAAATAGGCGTGGAGCACCGGGTTGTCGACCAGCTCGCCGGTGAAATCCAGCCAGTACTTCGGCATCCCGTCCTCCTGGCAGTAGAGATAGGCGTCTGCCAGCGTGCTCTCCTCTTCCTCCGCCGCCAGCGCGCCGCCGCCCAACAGAGCGCAGACCAAAAGCAGCGCCAGAAGCAGCGCGGTCCGTTTCTTCGCTCGTTTCATCCGAATACCTCCTCGTTCCGTTTCGTCGATGATTCTATACTCTTCCATGTCATTTAAGTATAGCAAAGCCCGGGCGGATTGGCAAGCGGCGGCGCCGTCCCTCCGCGGGAAAATACGGGATTTGACCCGCGAAAA
>CAJOIG010000154.1 GCA_905234575.1 uncultured Oscillospiraceae bacterium | reverse complement strand
GCGATGATGGACTGGTGGTGGGCGAACATGGAAAAGGGGTACTACCTCTGGGCGCCCGGCTCCCACAAGCGCTTTTCCTGGGTCCGGGAGCCGTGGAAATACGGGTTTCTGCGCTCGGCCCACATCATCTCCGAATCCATCGGGGAGGGGCTGCCGGTCTTCGGCGGCAACGGCGTGCAGATCGATCGGCTGGACCTGAGCTGGTATCCCTTCACCGAGGCCCTCAGCCACGTCATCGTGGAGGGTGTTTTCAACGGGAAGGGCGAGTTCGTGGATATGACCGTCCACCAGTGGCAGAACGCCCCCGGCGGGTGCCTCCACCGGGACGCCGCCGTGGCGAGCACGACGGTCTCCGAGCCGCCCGCGTTCATCCTGGAGATGCTGGCCGAGGACCCGGACGCGAAGCCCGTGCCGCCGAGCGCTACGGACCACGGCGAATATGAGGCCTCCCGCTGGCCGGTGTTCCTGCCGAAGCTCTGGGAGCTCTGGAAGGACCATCCCGATCCCAGCCAGAGCGTGCCCTGCGACCTGCGGGTCGAGCGGACCGGGCCGGAGACCTGGCGCTATGTCGCTCTCTGAACCGAATCAACGAGGCGCTGCCCCGGGAGACCGGGACAGCGCCTTATACTGTTATGTTTCGATGTCCAGCCAGACCTTCCCGCAGGCGTTCACGACGGTGGTCTCGCCGCAGCGCAGGAAGCGGGGCTTTCCGGGGGCATAGCGGATGTGGATGTGCCCGTGGATGAAGTACCGGGGACGATACCGGTCGATGAGTCTTCGGAACACCTCGAACCCGCGGTGGGTCCGGTCGTCCTGGTCTCCGAGACCCCGGGGCGGCGTGTGGGTGAGGACGATGTCCGCTCCCCCGGAATGAAGCAGCGGGAGCCACATCCGCCGGACGCGCCGCCGCATCTGCCGCTCGGTGTACTGATGGGGGCCGCCGCTGTAGCGGGGACTGCCGCCGAGGCCGAGGATCCGCAGTCCGTTCACGCGGACGAGCCGCCCGTCGATGCACTCGCAGCCCTCGGGCGGACGCTCCTCGTAGATGCCGTCGTGGTTGCCGTGGACGTACAGCAGGGGACAGTTCGCCATGGTGACGAGAAAGCTCAGATACTCCGGCGGAAGGTCGCCGGCGGCGAGGATGAGGTCCGTGCCCTCCAGACAGCCGGGACGGTAGTAGTCCCAGAGGTATCGGTCCGCCTCGTCCGCCAGGAGGAGGAGCCTCATAGCTGCTTCGCCTCCGTCTCGGGCGGGAGCTCGTCCCGGTAGAGGCCCAGCACCCGCACGAGCTCCCGGGATACGGGCCGCAGCTCGTCGAAGGCCGGGATTCGGCCCTCCACGTTCTGGCAGAACCAGTCCATGGTCATGAGCTCCTCGGGGGTGAAGCCGCGCTCGCCGTCGTTCCGCAGGACGCCGTCCTGGTCGAGGATGCGGGTGCGGAAGGGATCCAGGGAGCCGCGCAGGATCCCGTCCTTCAGGATCTCGCCCAGGGTCCGCATCCCGTCCGGCAGATCCGGGGCAAACCGCACGTCGATGACGCCGCTGTCCATGCCCCACCAGTAGTTCACGGCGCGGCTTTTGGCGATGTCGTCCCAGACGCCGGAGAAGACGCTCCCGACGATGCGCTCATACATCCGGCCCCAGTTCCACAGGGGAGCGGCGAGGGGCTGGAGAGACCCGCCCTCCAAAAGCTTGTAGGTGCCGATCTCGAAGGACCTGCGGACGTTTTGGGGGCTTTCCGCCTCCCGGTTCGAAATGACGGTGGCGCCCCGGTCGATGAGCTCCTTCACGGGGTCCCCCGGCACGCAGGACCAGGCGACCAGGACCCTGGCGCGGGGATTCGTGAGCCGCGCGCCCAGGGCAAAGGCGTTCACGCTGGCGGGCAGGCCGACGATGGGATAGTTCGCCACATAGCCGAGCAGGCCGTTTTCCGCCATGGCGCCGGCGATGGCGCCGGTGATGAACTTGCACTCGTACAGGCGGCTGTAGTACATCCGCACGCCGGTATAGGGCTGGGAGAGGCCGCAGGTCAAAAAGCGCAGCTTCGGATACCGGACCGCGGCCCGGCGGCACGCGGCCAGCATGTCCGGCGTGGTGGCGAACAGGAGCTCCGCGCCGTCGTCGGCGGCTTTGTCGATGGCGGCGGCGTAGTCCCGGTCCGCGGCGAGGTAGGTGCGGATGTCCACCTGTGTCCCCAGGCTCTCGGCCAGAGCGGCGCGGCCCTCGTCGTGGGCCCGGGTCCAGGCACTGATCTCCGGGGGCAGTGTGTAGAGGAACGCCACGCGCAGATGGTCGGCGTGTACGACGCCCCGGATCTTCGAAAGCAGGCTCCGGTCCTTGTCCGCCGGGACGGTGTTCAGGTCGATGGCGTCGTCGTCCGCGGAGGCGAGCACGTCCGGCCAGATGCTGCCCAGCTTTTTGGTCAGCTCCGGGAGCGGGAGGGCCTTGAGCTCGGTGAAGCCGTAGACCTGCAGCCATACGAGCAGCGCCTCGGCCGCGGTGACGTCCGTCTCGCCCGGATGCAGACGGCGGACGGCGTCCTCGAACCGGGAAAAGCCCGCGCGGAAGCTGCGGCGCTCCTCCTCCGTCCACACGTGATCCGGCTCGACGCCCAGCGCCGCCTGGAGCCGGGCGTAGCTGCCGGGCCGCCGGAAGTCCACGCCGTACAGTCCGGAGAGAGCGTAGAAGGCCATGAACTCGTAGTAGAGCTGCACGTCGGCGGCCTCGCTCCAGCGGGGGACGGCGCGGGTGACGAGCGCGGGGATGGTGGGGGCCTCGTAGCTCTTGAGGACGCTGGCGCGCTTGTTGCCCTCCGCGACGTAAAAGCGGCCGAAGTACTCGAAGCAGCGGATGGGATCGCGGATGCCCTCGTCCCCGAGGTGCGCGTCGCACAGGTGCATCCATTTGCCGGCAAACTCGCTGTCCGCGCCCAGAAGGGGCATGAAGTTCCCTGCCAGGGCGGCGCTGCGTCCGGCGCTCTTCGTGCCGACGATGCGGTCCGCGGGGATGTTCGTGAGGCCGAGATCGACGTAGCCCGCCAGAGCGTCGGGGGTAAGGATGTCGTCCAGCACGGGCGGATAGGGGTATTCGCCCCGGCTGACGGCGGCTTTATAATATTTCTGGCCCGCTTTGAGGGCCTTGAGGTACTGTTCGTGAGCTTCGGGATTCATAAGGATCTCCTTTGGTGGTTTGCGGCCACATTATACATGAACTCGCCCGCGGAGACAAGGGGGAAAGCCTTCGATTTCGTTGACACCGGCCGGAGGTCTTGTTATACTAATGACATCATAGTAAGGAGGAACCGAACATGAAACGCATTTCGACTGTTTTCTCGTTGATTCTCGCGCTGTGCCTGCTCCTGTCCGTGGGGGTCCTTGCCTCCGGCGAGCCCTCGGCGGAGCCCTCGGGAGAGCCCTCCGGGGAGGCCTCGGGCGAGGCGGTGAAGCCCGGCGAATACACCGACGGCACCTACACCCTCGTCATCGCGGACGACATGACCTTCTCCATGGACAAGAAGGGCCAGAACATGGAGGGCGCGGAGTTCGTCCTCACCGTGACCGGCACCGTGACGGCGGACGGAGAGTTCACCGTTACCGGACTCTGGGACGGCGAATTCAACCTCATGGAGGTCGCCTCGGCCGAGCAGGTCGCGGCGGACCTGCAGACCGTGAAGGACGTCTACGCCGCGGCCATGGCCGCCTCGGGCGAGCCCAGCGGCGAGGCGAAGGCCCCCGGCGAGTACACCGACGGCGTCAACACCGTCGTCCTCGCGGCGGACGGCACCTTCACCATGGACAAGACCGGCTTCAACATGGAGGGGGCGGAGTTCGTCCTCACCGTAAAGGGCCACCTGGACGGCGGCAAGGTGGTGCTCGACGGCCTGTTCGACGGCGACATCAACCTCATGGAGGTCGCCACGGCGGAGCAGATCGCGGCGGATACCGCTTCGGTGGAGTCCGCGCTGGCGGGCTGATACGCGGCTCACAAAGGGCGGCGGGAGTTTTTCTCCTGCCGTCTTTTCATTTGCGCGGGGATGTGCTACAATACAGAAAAACGGAAACAGGAGTGACCCGCTATGAGCAAGGCCGACGAAATATTCATCCAGAACTGCAGGGACATCCTGCAAAACGGCGTCTGGGACACCGACCGGGAGGTCCGGCCCCGCTGGGAGGACGGCGCTCCCGCCCACACCGTCAAAAAGTTCGGCATCGTGAACCGGTATGATCTTTCCGAAGAGTTCCCCATTCTGACCATCCGCCGGACCTTCTGGAAGTCCGCCGTGGACGAGCTTCTCTGGATCTGGCAGCAGAAGAGCAACAAC
>CAJOIG010000153.1 GCA_905234575.1 uncultured Oscillospiraceae bacterium | reverse complement strand
GGAGGGTCCATTCATGGATTTCAGACTCTCAAAGGAACAGCAGATGCTGCGGACGATGTACCGCGAATTCTGCGAGACCGAGGTCAAGCCCCTCGCCGCTGAGATCGACGAGAACGAGCGCTTCCCCTGGGAGACGGTCGAGAAGATGGCGAAGCTCGGTCTTATGGGCATCTGCTTCCCGCGGGAATACGGCGGCGCCGGCGGCGACATCCTCTCCTACGCCATGTTCGTCGAGGAGCTCGGCAAGGTCTGCGGCACCACCGCCATCGTCGTCAGCACCCACACCTCCCTCTGCTCCGCGCCGATCTTTGAGTTCGGCACCGAGGAGCAGAAGCGGAAATATATGCCCATCCTGACCTCCGGGCAGAAGATCGGCGCCTTCGGGCTGACCGAGCCCAGCGCCGGCACAGACGCGTCGTCCCTCGAGACCACCGCCGTCCTGGAGGGCGACCATTACGTCCTGAACGGGTCCAAGATCTTCATCACGAACGGCGGCGCCGCCGGGATCTACGTCATCTTCGCCATGACGGACAAGACCAAGGGTCACCGCGGCATCTCCGCTTTCATCGTGGAACGGGACTTCCCCGGCTTCTCCGTCGGACGCGAGGAGAAGAAAATGGGCATCCGAGGCTCCTCCACCGCCGAGCTCGTCATGACGGACTGCATCGTGCCGAAGGAGAACCTTCTCGGCAAGGAGGGCCAGGGCTTCAAGATCGCTCTGCACACCCTCGACGGCGGGCGCATCGGCGTCGCCTCCCAGGCTCTGGGCCTCGGGGAGGGCGCCATCAACGAGGCAGTGGCCTACACGAAGGAGCGCATCCAGTTCGGCAAGCGCATCAGCCAGTTCCAGTGGACCCAGTTCCAGCTCGCGGACATGGCGACGAAGATGCAGGCCGCCCAGTATCTCGTCTACGCCGCCGCCTGCGCCAAGCAGAACGGCGAGGACTACAGCGAACACGCGGCGATGGCGAAGCTCTTCGCCTCCGAGGCTGCGAGCGACGTGACCCGCCGGTGCGTCCAGCTCTTCGGCGGCTACGGCTTCACCCGGGAGTATCCCGTGGAGCGCATGATGCGCGACGCCAAGATCACCGAGATCTACGAAGGCACCAGCGAGGCCCAGCGCATGGTCATCGCAAAATACATGGGCTTGAAGTGAGGAGGGACCGACCGTGAAGATCATCGTTTGCGTTAAGCAGGTCCCCGACACCTCCGGCAGGGTCTCCGTCAAGGAGGACGGCACCCTGGACCGGGCGTCCATGCCCGTCATCACGAATCACGACGACAAGACCGCCATCGAGGCGGCCCTGCGTCTCAAGGATCAGTACGGCTGCAAGGTCGTCGTCGTCACCATGGGTCCCGCCGCGGCGGAGAGCATGCTCCGGGACCTGCTCGCCATGGGCGCGGACGAGGCGTACCTCGTCTCCGACCGGGCCTTCGGCGGTTCGGACACCTTCGCCACGAGCCAGATCGTCGCCGCCGCCGTGCACCGCATCGGCGTGGACGAGGACGACATCGTCCTCTGCGGACGGCAGGCCATCGACGGCGACACCGCCCAGGTCGGCCCCCAGATCGCGGAAAAGCTGGGCCTGCCCCAGATCACCTATGCCGCGTCCATCGAGCTTGCGGACGGCGCGGTCGTCGTCCGGCGGATGCTGGAGGACGGCTACATGACCATCCGGGCGAAGACCCCCTGTCTCATCACCTGCGTGAAGGAGCTCGGCACGCCGCGCTATCCCTCCGTATCGGGCATCCTGGACTGCTTCCAAAAGCCCATCACCGTCCTCACCTACGAGGACCTGAAGGACGAGCCCCTCATCGAGAAGGACACCATCGGCCTGCAGGGCTCGCCCACGAACATCGCCAAGTCCTTCACCCCGCCGCTGAAGGCCGCGGGCGTGATGCTGAGCGGCGCGGACAAGGACACCGTCGCGGACCTCGTCGCCCGCCTCGGCGCGAAGCATGTGATCTGAGGAGGACGGCGGACATGAGCGAATTCCGATTTGAAAACACGAACCCCGCCGCCTTCCACGGCGTTTGGGTCTACTGCGAACAGCGGCAGGGCGCTCTCATGAGCACCGACCTGGAGCTCATCTCCGAGGGCCGGAAGCTGGCGGACGAGCTCCACACCGAGCTCTGCGGCGTGCTCCTCGGGGAAAACGTTGCGGACCTGGCCTCCGAGCTCGGCGGCTACGGCGCGGACAAGATCTACGTCTGCGAGTCCCCCCTGCTGAAGCACTACACCACCGACGCCCACGCGAAGCTCGTGTGCGACCTCGCGGCAGCGTACAAGCCCGAAGTCCTGCTCTTCGGCGCGACGAACATCGGACGGGACCTCGCCCCCCGCTGCGCCGCCCGGCTGCACACCGGCCTGTGCGCGGACTGCACCCACCTCGACGTGGATGTGGCGAGCTACGTGGAGTTCCTGCGGGAAAACTCCACCCTGGACGAGAAGGGCATCGGCGAGGAGACCCTGCACAAGAAATTCGAGACGGACCTCAAAATGACCCGTCCGGCCTTCGGCGGGCATCTGATGGCGACCATCGTCTGCCCCCGGTTCCGCCCGGCCATGGCCACAGTGCGTCCCGGCGTCATGCAGCGGGCTGTCTTTGACGAGAATAAGGCCGCGGCGGTGGAGATCGTCCGCCCGGACTTCTCCCTCACGGCGGAGGACATCGGCACCGAGGTCCTGGAGGTCGTGAAGGCCGCCCGGGAGATGGTCGATCTTCTCGGCGCCGACGTCATCGTCTCCGTCGGCCGCGGCATCGCCGCGGATGTGGAGCGGGGCGTCGCCCTGGGTCAGGAGCTCGCGGACGTGCTCGGCGGCGTACTCGGCGGCAGCCGCGTGGCCATCGACAGCGGCTGGCTCTCGGCGGACCACCAGGTCGGCCAGACGGGCAAGACCGTCCATCCGAAGCTCTATATCGCCCTCGGCATCTCCGGGGCCATCCAGCACAAGGCCGGCATGCAGGACTCCGACTGCATCATCGCCGTGAACAAAAACCCGCAGGCCCCCATCTTCGAGATCGCGGACTACGGAATCGCGGGCGACCTCTTCAAGGTCGTTCCCCTGATGATCGAGCAGCTCCGCGGACACAAGACCGCCAAGGCCAGCACCGCCCGGACCTGAGAAAAAAACGGACCCCTTCGATCGCTCGGAGGGGTCCGGTCGTTTGGATAGGTCATTCGTGCCAGTCCGGGGCTGCCTCGCTGCCCTCCCGGATGCCGTCGCCCCGGAGGACCTTGCCGAACGTCCCGAAAAAGCATTTACAGTCGAACCAAAAGCTCATTTTCTCCACATACTCGCCGTCGAGCCGCGCCTTCACGGGGATGGGGATCTCGTCTCGTCCGTTGATCTGGGCCCAGCCGGTCAGCCCCGGACGGACGTCGTTCGCGCCGTATTTGTCCCGCTCCTCGATGAGCTCGTTCAGGGTCCACAGCACCGGCCGCGGACCGACGACGCTCATATCGCCGACGAGGATCGACCAGAGCTGCGGCAGCTCGTCCAGCGAGAACCTCCGCAGCACTCTCCCGCTCCGGGTGATCCAGCGGGAGGGGTCGCTGAGCAGGTGCTTCGGAATGTCGGCCGGAGCTTTCGTGTACATGCTGCGGAACTTCGGCATCCGAAAGCTCGTTTTGTGCAGGCCGGCGCGCTCCTGCCAGAAAACCGCGGGTCCCTCGGAATCCAGCTTAACGATCACGGCGATGACCAGCATCGGGATCGTGAGGAGGATCAGCCCCAGCGCCGACAGAACGATATCCAGCAGTCTTTTGAGATACTTTTTATACATCCGGCGCCGCCGCACCCCCCTTCCCACGATCCGCCGCAGCATCATAGAGCAATCTAATCTATTATAGCTTACCCGCAGCGCTTTTTCAAGCGCCGGCCGCGGCGGATGCGCCGCAAAAAACGCACCGCACTGCGGAAAGGCAGGCGGCGCGTCCGGTTCGGTTTTCATGGTTCCCAGAACAGCTCGTCCAGGGTCTTGTCCAGCGCCCGGCAAATGGCGAGGCATAGGTTGATGGTGGGGTTGTAGTCCCCCTTCTCGATGGCGCTGATGGTCTGGCGGGAGACACCGCACAGGGCGGCCAGCTGCTCCTGGGAGAGGTCCTTCGCCGCCCGGGCGGCCTTGAGGCGCAGGTTTTTCATTCGTCGTCCTCCTCCCCTCCGGACTTCCGCGTGAGCAGGGCGATCAGGATCACGAGAAACGACAGCGCCATCACGAGGCCGTTGCAGCCCTCGTCGGCATCGCCGACGTGAACGACAAGGCCCTCACCGCGATGTGCCTTATATCCCTGCCGTACATGAAGGCGGGAGATTCCATCATCAACCTCGGCTCCA
>CAJOIG010000152.1 GCA_905234575.1 uncultured Oscillospiraceae bacterium | reverse complement strand
CATCGGCGCCTACTGGAAGCAGGGCTACGTCGTGGCTCCTCTGCACTTCCAGTTCTGCATGGGCGTCATGGGCGGCATGGACGCCACCCCCGGCCAGCTCCAGCTCATGATCGACGAGATGCATCGCCTGCAGTTCGAGGGCGCTCTCCCCAAAGAGATCACCTGGTCCGCCTTCGGCATCGGCAAGGGCCACCTGCCCACCATGTTCGCGGCCATCGCGAACGGCGGCGGTGTCCGCGTCGGCATGGAGGACAACGTCGTCTTCGGTAAGGACAAGGACGGCAAGAAGATCATGGCCACCAACATGATGCTTGTCGAGCGCGCCGCGAACGCCATCCGCGCCTACGGCGACGAGCCCGCCACCCCGGCCGAGGCCCGTCAGATCCTCAGCCTGCCCGCGCTGGATCACGACGCCGTCAACGCCAAGCTCGCCGCGGTCAAGCTCGAGGACCTCGAGGCCGCGAAGCAGGCCGTCAAGGACGAGTTCGGCGGCCCGTACTTTGCGGCGAAGGGCATGGGCGGCAAATAAGGACGGCTTGTAGATTTGCGCGAATGCTGCGTCCGGTCCCCGGCGGGCGGCGGTCACATACACAAAGTATGCTCCCTTGCCCACCGAGGCCCGGCCATCGCCTCGCACAAATCTCCTGCGCCTTTCCTTTGTTTTGGCGCCTCGTCTTGAACGATTTTCCAGCGCCTTAGCTTCTTTTTTAGCTATACCATAATATGAAACAGGGAACTGGTTTCGGCCAGTTCCCTGTTCCTTATTTTCGCAGGATGTTTGAGGAGATCTCGGTGAGCGCCTGGGCCGCCTCCATGGAGAAGTACTCGCTCCGGGCGAGGTCCCCGAGGCTCACCATGCCCACCAGCTTGCCGCCCTCCGTCACCGGCAGGCGGCGCACCTGGTTCGCGCTCATGGTGTGCAGGACGTCGTCCGCCTCGTCCTCCAAGCGGCAGGCGGTGATGCCGCGGCTCATGATCTCCCGCACGGGCGTGATGTCCGGGTCGTCGCCGCCGGCGACGCAGCGGGTCACGATGTCCCGGTCCGTGACGATGCCCCGGACCCGTCCGTCCTCGTCGCACACCGGCAGCGCCCCGAGATCCGAGCGCTTCATGAGCCGTGCGGCGTGGGCAATCGTCTCCCGCGGGCCGACGGAAATGACGCTGTCCGTCATGATCTGTTTGACCTTCATGGCTGTCCCCCTGGCAATAGAATGTACACAGAGAGCATACCCGGTCCTCCGGCGGATTATTCCGCCCAGGAGGCCAAAATCGGTCCGACCACCTCCGCGAACCGCTCCACGCCCTCGATGGCCTCCGCCATGGTGTTGCCGCTGGTGCCCACCTCCAGAAGCAGGGCTCCCGGCGAGAGCTGCTGGTTGTAGCGGTAGTCGCACAGCACCGTCGGACGCATCAGCGTCGGATAGCGCTCCGCCACCGCCCGGTGCAGCGTCAGCGCGAGGCGGAGGTTCTCCCGCCAGTTCGGGTGGTCGAGGTTCACGTCCGAGCCCATGACGAACATGAGCTGCGCCGCCTCCACGCCGTCGATGTCCGCGAGGGTCTTGTAGGTCACGTCCCCGTCGCCCAGGGCGTCCCGGTGGAGATCGATGACCAGCGCGATGCCGGGCTCCTCCGCGAGCCGGGCCTCCACGGTCTCGCCGCTGCGGGCGTAGGAGCCGCTGTAGCTCGGGTCGTCGTGGATGGTCGTGTCGTGTACGACCCGAAGACCATAGCGGGCAAGCGCCTCCGCCAGCGCGTCGCCCACGCGGACGACGTTGTGGGCCGGGTCCGTGGTGCGGCAGTCGCCCTCGTCGTCGTAGGGATCCTCCGCCGTCGACCGATAGGCTTCCGTGGTGTGGGTGTGCACGATGAGGATCTGCGCCCCCTCGGACGGCAGGGGGAGCCGGACGCCCTCCGCGAGAAGCTCCTCTTCGTCCAGACCATAGTCGGTGTCGTTGTCCAGCAGGGACGGCCCTGTGATGGTCGTGGGAATGAGCCGGTCGTCGGGCTCCTCGATCGGTGTGGGGGATTCCTCGATGATTTCGGATGGAATAAATGTTTCCGTGGGGGACGGCGATGACGATTCTGCGGGTTCCGGCGTCTGCGTGGGGGACGGCGAGGGCTCCGGTGAGGGGAGCCATTCCGCGCTGATCGCCCCGGCGGGCGTCAGGACGGGCAGCGTTCCCGTCAGCACCGCCAGCCAGCAAAAGCAGCAAAAGAGCAGTCCGGCAGCCAGGAGCTTCTGTTTCATGGGCATACCCTCCGTTCGTCCTATGTAACAATACACTATATGTTGTTCCCGGAAGGAATATGAAGGATTTTGCCCAAAATCGTCCGACGCGCTTCGACGGGATCGGTCACGGAGGACAACATAATCACGCCCGGACCGCCGGTGCGCCGCTGCATCCGTCCGAGCCGCCGGGACCCCCCGAAAACGGTCCGGGTGGGGGCAAGAGTGGGGGAAGGCATCCGTTCGCCCGCCGTTTCTCTCCGGTTCGGTGGTGTGCGGGAACGCCTTCGGCGGACGGCGGGGAAGGAGACAGAACCCGCCAAAACCGAGCGCGATCCGGCCGAATCCCGCCCGATTCAGTTAACATAATTTGCAAGAAAAAATCGATTTTTGTATACATAACATCAGGTTATGGTCAAGTTATTCGGGCGCCGTCGTTGGTTTTTTTTGTAAAGTTTCTAAAAAAGTGGAAAAAATACCCAAGACAAAACCACAAGATATAGGTTCCGATTCGGGAATTATGCGCAAAGAAAACACTATCAGTTGTGCATTTGTGACAAATTCTAGTTTAAAAAGCCGTCTTTTAGACACAATGCCGATTGTTTTCGAGCTTTCCCATCCGATATAATTGAACCAGTAAAATTTGAAGGCTGAAGAAGCATAACTTGCAAAATCGATGGGTTCGTGTCGAAAGGAGGTCGGTGATCGTGAAAGGACGCATCCTGGAAAAGGCGGCGGCCGTCGTCTGCGCGCTGGTCATGGGCGTGGGCGTGATGAGCGGCGCAGTGCTCGCCAAGGACGGCGAAATCCCGGAGACGCCGGCTGCCTCTCCGGAACCCCCGGAGGCGACCTTCGTCGTGGTGGACCTGGACCTCCCCGCCTCCCCGGCGGACGCCGGGATCGCGGACGTCCTGCCCGCCAGCGACACGGAGCTCTCCCTCCCGGAGACCGCCTCTCCCGCGGAGGTCACGGACAACCGCTCCTCCGTCCCCCTTCTGGTGGCGGGTGAGACCGTGGCCGCGTGCCCGATCATCGGCGGCATCCCCTACGCGGACGCGGCGACCTTCTGCCGCGCGCTTGGCCTCGACATCTCCACCAGCGTGACGGACGAGAGCGCCACCCTTTCCGGCGCCATCGAGCTCACCGCCCACGCGGACGACATCTGGTTCCGCTGCAACGGGCGCTGCCTCCTCGCGGAGAACGGCGTGCGCCTCCAGAACGGACAGGCCCTTCTTCCCGTGCGGGCTCTGACGAAGTGCCTCGGCGTCACGGCGTACTGGGACCGGGTGCAGTGGACCGTCTCCATCGACGACCCGACGGTCATCCCCCTGGAGAGCGGCGACACCTTCTACGACGAGACGGACCTCTACTGGCTCAGCCGGGCGATCTATGCCGAGGCGGGCAGCCAGTCCCTGCGCGGACAGATCGCCGTGGGGAACGTGGTCATGAACCGCATCGCGGACGGCTCCTTCGCGGAGCAGAACAACGTCTACGACGTGATCTTCGCGAAGAACCAGTTCGAGGTCGTATCGAACGGCATGATCTACATGGAGCCGGACAATACCGCCATCCTGGCCGCAAAGATCGCCCTGGAGGGCTTCGACGTGACCGGCGGCGCCACCTACTTCGCCACCTTCGATTTCGGCGAGGGCTACGAGTGCCTGACCTGGATCGAGGACCACTGCTTCATGGTCGAGGCTTGAAGCCGGACCGCCGCTGTGCTACAATGGCACAGGACATATCAAAAAACACGAGGGTATGCCGCCGGCATACCCTCTTTTGCAAGGAGAACGTATGGAGGAGATCCTGCGCCCCGGCCTACGGGCCCTGGGCATCGAGCCGCCGGAGGGCGCCGTGGAGGCGCTGCGGCGGTATGGCGAGCGGCTGCTCGAAAAGAACGCCGTGGTGAATCTCACCGCCATCCGGGAGCCGGAGGGCGTTGCCCGGCTGCACCTTCTGGACAGCGCGGCCCTGCTGACTCTGGCCGACTTCCGGGACAGCCGTGTCGTGGACGTGGGCTGCGGCGCGGGCTTTCCGGGGGTGCCGCTGAAGCTCCTGTGCCCGAGCCTAGCCCTCACGGCGGTGGACAGCGTCGGCAAGAAGCTGGACTTCATCCGCGAGACCTGCGCGGAGCT
>CAJOIG010000151.1 GCA_905234575.1 uncultured Oscillospiraceae bacterium | reverse complement strand
CCGCCGTACCGGATGTACAGCAAAAACTGCGGGACATTGGTCAGAACGGGCAGGAGCATGAGGGGATGGAAAAACCGTTTTGCTCCCTCCTGCCGCATGAAGAACACCGCCAGAAGCAGGCAGCAGAACCCCACGTTCCAGCCCATATAGGCCACGAACTCCGAAACGTCGGGGTAGGAGCGCATGACGAGCTCATAGACCGTCCAGTAGTATTCGCTCAGAAAGCTGGCCAGGAAAAAGGCGATGAGGAACCGATAGCCGCGCTTGGGGTTCTCGATGAACTTGAAGACGCAATACAGAAGCCCCACGATCGTACAGAGGAGAGACAGGATGTTTTCAATATTTTCGTATGTCATTCGTTCGTCTCCTTGTGCGTCTTGGGCGGCTTTCCGCCCGGCGGTGCGGTCCTGTGCCGCGTGCGCTCCGGCGGTCGGAGCCCGGCGTCATGCGCGTGTCAGCAAAACCGTCGTTTCGATATGGGACGAGGAAATATACAGCTTGACCCTATCAGGCTCTTTTATTTCCCTCTCGCAGATCCCGTTTGGCAGGGAGCCGACACATTTGCGTCGGCCCTCTGCTTCGTTTCGTTTAGAAAATCTGTCCCGGAAGTTTCAGCTTCTGCTTCGGTGGGAATCCCTTGTCGAAGTCTTCTACATCCGAATCATCCACATAATAACCCTGCGGCGTCTGATAAACGCCTGTGATCCCTTCCAGGTATCCCTGCATCAGTTCCTTGCAGAGAAAGAATGAGTCGTCCGCCCCTGCCGGCAAGTCGTGGTAACGGATGCCAAACTCACGGGCATAGGTGAAGCCGCACTTGCCATAGAAGCCGATATTGCCCTCAAACAGCACCGCGCCAAAGCCGAGATCGGCTGCTTTCTCCAGGGAGTAATCGAGCAGAGCCTTTCCATAGCCCTTGCGCTTGAGCTCCGGCGTGATGCCGATCGGCCCCATCGTCAGAACAGGGATCACCCTGCCGTCATCCGCTTCGATGATCGTTTTCATGAACATATTCTGTCCGATCACCCTGCCGTCCTGCTCCATGACGAAATCAAGCTCCTTCACGAAAGCCGGATCCGTCCGAAGCACATGGATCACATAGTGCTCGCTGCATCCCGGACGGTACACGTTCCAGAATGACTCCCGCACGAGGTCCTCAACTTCTCTGTGGTCTTCGGGTCTTTCCAAACGAATGGTGTAGTCATTTGTATTCATTGTTTTTCCTCCTGAAAATTGTTGACTGCAATTGCCTTTCGGCGGGAGGTTTGTCCGATCGTCTGCAAACCTCCCGGTCAGCCGACGATCTCCGGTGTGTTGTACTTTTTCAAACAGTACTCTCCTTAAGATTATTTTATAACCAAGCCCGTGGGCTCAATTATCCTGTTTTCCCTTGATCCAATTATCAAGAAACTGCATCTGTGCATCTGTATGGAACCAATGCTCGCCACCGTCAAAAACGGTGAGGCTTGCATGATGCTTTTGAGCAAAAGCGGTGATCGTATCAACGGATGTCAGATTGTCTTCGCTTCCGTACAGAATATCTGTTTTTACATTCCAGCGGACAGGATGCTCTCGTACATAGCAAAGGTATTCCCAGGAGAGGTCTTCGCCAAAATCCGTATGAATGATTCCTCTTTCCTGCAGCTCCGGCTCCGTGACACCAGCCCAACCCAGCATGTCGGTGATCAGCTTTTCCATATCAACGATGGGTGAAATAAAATAAGCGCGAGCAAGATCGTTTTCGACTTCCGCATGCATCGAGAAATATGCACCGATGCTGTTGGCGATAAGGGACACGCGATCATTTTTTGTGTTCAGGTCTGTGATCGCCCTGCGTATTTCCTCTCCGGTCTCCCACGGCGTAAAGCTGTGATAATCCAGGCCAAGTACTTTGCAGGAAGGGAACAACGATCCATAGTGTTCCGCTTCGGCTGCCTTGCCTCCCTTGCCGTGAATATATAAAAACGAGTCCATTCTTTTATCGGTTCCTTATAATTCGAAGAATTCCCTCACGAACGCAGATGGGTGATGGAAACGACCCAAAGAATACCGCCATTCGACCTGTAGTATCAACTCAGGCTCGACTGATCAGCACGACGGATTCGATATGGGTGGAGTGGGGGAACATATCCACGGGCTGGGCGCGTTCGGCGCGATAGCCGCCGCCGGTAAGGACCGCGAGGTCCCGGGCCAGGGTGTCGGGGTTGCAGGAGATGTAGACTACCCGCTTCGGCGCGAGCTTCAAGAGTGAGCGCAGAAAGCGCGGGTCGCTGCCCGCCCGGGGCGGGTCCATGAACACCACGTCCACGCTCTCCCGTTCGTCGGCCAGCCCCGTTAGGAAGGCGCCGGCGTCCGCGGCGGTGAACCAGGCGTTTTTGACGCCGTTTCGCCGGGCGTTCGCGATGGCGTCGCGCACGGCGTCCCGGTTCTGCTCCACGCCGAGGACGCGCCTGGCACGGCGGCTCGCGATGAGGCCGATGGTGCCGACGCCGCAGTAGGCGTCCAGCACGGTCTCGGCGCCGGTCAGTCCGGCCATGTCCATGGCGGTGCTGTAGAGGACCTCCGTTTGCCGGGGATTCACCTGGTAAAAACTGCGGGCCGAGACCCGGAACACGCAGCCGCAGAGCTCGTCCTCGATGTAACCCGGGCCGAAGAGCGTTTTTTCCCTGGGGCCGAGCCAGAGGGGAATGTCCGTGTCGTTCACGTTCAGCACCAGGGTCGTGACCTCCGGGTGCAGGGCCAGGAGCTTCGCGGTGAAGGGCCTCTGGGCGGAAAAGATGGGGGAGACCGCTACGAGAGCCACCAGGATCTGCCCGGTGGTGAAGCTGCGCCGCACCAGCACATGCCGGAGCCAGCCCGTGCCGCTGCGCTCGTCCCAGACCTTGATCTTGAAGGACGGCAGGAGGCGGCGGATGGTCCCGACGATGCGGTCGGCGGTCTCGTCCTCGATGGCGCAGGAATCCACGGGGACGATGCGGTGCGTGGAGGATTGGTAGACGCCGGAGATGATCCGATGGCTCCGGTCCAGACCGAAGGCTGCCTGCACCTTCGCGCGGTAGTGGGTCGGATCTTCCATGCCAAGGATGGGTTCCACGGGGCAGAAGGGGCCGACGAGCTTGTTCACGCGGCGTTGCTTCCAGGCGAGCTGCTCCGGGTAGGAGAGGTTCAGCATCTGGCAGCCGCCGCATTTTTTCGCGTGGGGGCACAGGGACGGATTCTTGGCGGGGTCCGGGCTCATGTCGGGCGTCCTTTCCGTTGCTTTATTCAATAAAAATTATTATAATATAAAAAGTATCAAATTGGAAGAGGGGAGATGCAGATTGGAGCTGTTGTTTCGGGATGACCGCGTGGTCGTCTGCGTCAAACCGGCGGGCGTGCTGTCCACGGACGAGCCCGGCGGCCTGCCGGAGCTTCTGCGGGGGGAACTGGGCACGGACACGGTCAAGACGGTGCATCGCCTGGACCGCGCCGTGGGCGGGGTGATGGTCTGCGCCCTGACGCGCCGCGCGGCCGCCGATCTGAGCGCTCAGGTCCGGGATGGGCGCTTTCAAAAGGAGTATCTTGCCGTCACCCACGGCGGTCCGGCGGAGCCCCGGGGCTCCCTGTGCTCCTGGCTTTGGCGGGACACCGCCGCCCGGAAGACGCTGGTGGTCCCGGCCGACACCTCCGGGGCGCAGATGGCGCGGCTCGATTATGCGGTGCTGGAGGAGCGGGAGGGCCTCGCGCTTCTCGCGATCCGTCTGCATACCGGGCGGACCCACCAGATCCGCTGCCAGCTCTCCCACGGCGGCTGGCCCATCGTCGGCGACCGGAAATACGGCGCGCCGGACGGACCGGCCCCGATCGCTCTCTGGTCCCATGCCATTGCCTTCTGCCACCCCCGCACGGGGGAGGAGCTGACATTCCGACGCGACCCGCCGGACATCCCGCCCTGGCGGCTCTTTTACGGACGATGACCGAAAAGCCCCGACGCTCCCCGAGCCTTGTGCTCGCGGGAACGCCGGGGTTTCGGTTTCGTTCAGCTTTCCTCCGGCAGGGCCTCGGCCAGAAGCCGCAGGGCGATGGCCTGCTCCGCCTGGGCCCGCAGCGCGGCGCAGTAGATCGGCCGCAGGGGGGAGGCGTCCTCCTCCGACGGCTGCTGTACCGAGGCGCAGACCGCTGTGCCCGTGCTCTCAAAAAGGCCGCAGAAGCCGTCGTACAGCTCGGGGAGAGAGGAACGCTGCAGCTCCGCGGCGGTGAGACGCTGGATGGCCGCGATGGGCATACTTGCCTTCAGAACGCAGATCATGATGAGGTGCGCGAGATGCTCGCGGTCATACTTCTTCCGCACCGGCGGGGGCAGGACCCCCTGCTTCACATAGTTG
>CAJOIG010000150.1 GCA_905234575.1 uncultured Oscillospiraceae bacterium | reverse complement strand
CGGGTGCGGGAGCTGAACGTCTATTGCGAGCTGCGCCCGTATTCCATGCCCCTGGAGGAGATCCGCCGCTTTGATCCCATTGGGATCATCTTCACGGGCGGGCCTCACAGTGTCTACCGTCCGGAGGCGCCGAAGCCGGATCCAGGCGTATTCACCCTGGGGATCCCGATCCTGGGCATCTGCTACGGCTGCCAGCTTCTGGCGCAGGAGTTGGGCGGGCTCGTGACCGCTGCTCAGGAGGACACGGCCCGGGAATACGGCAAGACGATGACCGACTTCCGCAGCGAAAGCCCGCTCTTTTCCGGCCTTCCCGGGCAGAGCGTCACCTGGATGAGCCACGGGGATTACCTTGCCCGCCTGCCCGAGGGGTTCCGGGTGATCGCGCGTTCCGCCGCCTGTCCCACGGCGGCGATCGCGGAGGATTCGCGCCGATTCTATGGGGTGCAGTTCCACCCGGAGGTCGATCACACCGCGTACGGCCGGGAGATCCTGCGGAACTTCCTGTATGCGGTCTGCGGGGCGGACGGAGGCTGGACGATGGCGGGGTTCAAGGACCGCGCCATCCAGACACTGCGGGAGCGGGTCGGGACGGGCCGCGTACTTCTGGCGCTGTCCGGCGGGGTGGATTCCTCGGTGCTCGCGGCGCTGCTGAGCGAGGCGATCGGCCCGCAGCTCGTCTGCGTATTTGTAGACCACGGACTGTTGCGAAAAAACGAGGGCGACGAGGTGGAGGCCGTCTTTGCCCATCGCCGGATGGAGTTTCGCAGGGTCAACGCCCGGGAGCGCTTTCTTTCGCGGCTGCGGGGCGTGACGGAGCCGGAGGAAAAGCGGCATATCATCGGCGAGGAGTTCATCCGCGTGTTCGAGCAGGAGGCAAAGGCCGTCGGCGCCGTGGACTATCTGGCCCAGGGGACCATCTACCCGGACGTGATCGAATCCGGCTCCGGCGCGTCCGCTGTCATCAAGAGCCACCACAATGTGGGCGGACTGCCGGCGCATATGGCTTTTCGCGAGATCCTGGAGCCGCTGCGGATGCTGTTCAAGGACGAGGTGCGGACACTGGGACGGGAGCTGGGACTGCCGGAGACCCTGGTCTCGCGCCAGCCGTTTCCGGGACCGGGCCTTGCCATCCGGGTGATCGGGGAGGTCACGGAGGAAAAGCTCGCCATGTTGCGGGAGGCGGACGCGATCTTCCGGGAGGAGATCGGCCGCGCCGGCCTCTCGAAGGAATGCAGTCAATACTTTGCGGCGCTGACCAATGTGCGTTCCGTGGGCGTCATGGGGGACGGACGAAGCTATGACTATGCCGCTGCGCTGCGCTGCGTTCGGACCTCGGACTTCATGACGGCGGACTGGTCCCGCCTGCCCTGGGAGCTGCTGGACCGGGTCTCCGTCCGCATCGTGAACGAGGTGAGCGGGATCAACCGCGTGTTCTATGACATCACGTCCAAGCCGCCGGCGACGGTGGAGTACGAGTAAAAATCAAACGGCCGATCGATGAAGGAGGTCATGCGTTATGGCGGCATTCGAGCCGATCTGTTCCGGCTTTCCCGAGATGGACAGAGCCCTGGACCATATCCGTCTGGGCGACAATGTGGTGTGGCAGGTCTCGGAGCTCGACGAGTTTCGGGTCGTTGCCCGGGCGTTTGCCGAGCAGGCGATCCGGGACGGACGGAACCTCCTTTACATCCGCTTCGCGGACCATGCGCCGATCCTGACGCCCATGGAGGGCCTGAGGATCGTCCATGTGGAGCTGTCCCACCGCTTTGAGACCTTTACCATCGACATCCATAATCTCATTGAAAAAGAGGGCTTTGACGCTTTCTACGTCTTTGACTGTCTCTCCGAGCTGGAGGAGGCCTGGGCGACGGATCTCATGATGGGGAACTTCTTCCACCTGACCTGCCCCTTTCTGTTCCAGCTGGACACCGTGGCGTATTTCCCCGTTCTCCGGGGCAGGCACTCCTTTGCCGCCATCGAAAAGATCCGGGATACGACGCAGCTTCTGCTGGATGTGATCCCGGGCGGGTCAAAGGACGGTTCGCTGTTCGTGCGGCCGCTCAAGGTCTGGCGGCGATCCTCGGAAACGATGTTCCAGCCCCATTTGTTCCTGCCGGAAACGGGACAGTTCCGCGCCCTGTCCGAGGGCGTGGAGATCAGCCGTTTTTACCGCCGGATGAACGAGACGGCCCAGGTCACCCAGAACCAGAGCATGGACAGCTGGGAACGCTTTTTCCAGCTCACCGAACTCAAATACCGCAGCGGCCTGGATGTAAGTATCGAGTGCGGCCGCATCTGTGATATCATGCTCACCCGGGACGAGCGTCTGCGGGAACTGATCAAGCGGCATTATTCGCCGTCGGATTATTTCGAGATCCACAGCCGCATGGTGGGCACGGGCATGATCGGCGGCAAGGCGTGCGGGATGCTCCTTGCCCGGAAGCTCGCGGAAAACCTCCGGCCGGACATTTTCTCCCGCATCGAACCCCACGACTCCTTCTACATCGGCTCCGACGTGTTCTATGCCTATATCGTAGACAACGGCTTCTGGGACCTGAAGATTCGGCAGAAGACGGACGAGGGATACTTCGCCCTGGCGGAACCCTTCGCGGCGGAGATCATGAAGGGACGGTTTTCCCCGGGGATCGAGGCGGAATTCCGGAAGCTCCTGGAATACTACGGCGGCGATCCCGTCATCGTCCGGTCAAGCTCCATCCTGGAGGACGGCTTCGGAAACGCCTTCGCCGGAAAGTACGAGTCCGTCTTCTGCGGCAACCAGGGGACGCTGGAGGAGCGGCTGGAAGAATTCGAACAGGCCGTCCGCACGGTGTATGCCAGCACCGTCGGCATGTCCGCCCTGGACTACCGCAAGCGCCGTGGCCTTGAGAAGCTGGACGAGCAGATGTCGCTCCTCGTGCAGCGGGTATCCGGTTCCCATTACGGGGGCGTGTTTCTTCCGGCGGCGGCGGGCGTCGGCTATTCCGCGAGCCCCTACCGGATGGGCGTATCCCATCCCGAGGAGGGGATGCTCCGCCTGGTGGCGGGACTCGGCACCGCGGCGGTGGATCGGCGCACCGGCTCCTACCCCCGGATCGTCTCGCTGGACGAACCGACGAAGACGATGCTCACCTCCTCCGCGGACCGGCATCAGTTTTCCCAGCGGCTCATCGACGGGATCGGCGGCGGAGACGAGGCGCTGCAGAGCTTTGACGCGGATCGCATCCGGGAGATCCTTCCGCCGCACCTGATCCGCGCGCTCTATTCGCACGACTGGGACGCGGAGCGCCTGTTCCGGGAAACGGGGATGCCGCGGGATATCCTCTACGTCTCCTGCGACGGGCTTGTGCGGAACGAATCGCTCATGGAGGATATGCGCGGGCTCCTCCGGCTTTTGCAGACGGCGTACGACTACCCGGTGGACATCGAGTATACGATCAACCTCTCTCCGCAGGGCGAATACACGATCGGCCTTCTGCAGTGCCGGCCGCTGCAGCTGACGCAGGAGGGCGAAGCTGTGAGCGTACCGGCGGCGGAGCCTTCGGCCGTCCTGCTGGAGACGAAGGGCGTGTCCATGGGATTCTCCCGACGGTTCCCGGTCGATGTGATCGTGTACATCGACGCCATCGCGTATTACCGGATGCCCTACCGGGAAAAGCACAAGGTCAAAACCGCCCTGTCCGCCGTCAACTGGAAATGCCGGGACCAGAAGAAGCGTCTCGTCCTGCTGACGCCCGGGCGGATCTGTACCTCGTCGCCGGAGCTGGGGGTGCCGTCCTCCTTCGCGGACATCAGCGAATTCGACGCGATCATCGAGGTCTCGGAAAAACGCGCAGGTTACATGCCGGAGCTGAGCTACGGAAGCCACATCTTCCAGGACCTCGTGGAAGCGGGCATCCTGTATTCCGCCGTGTTCGAGGGAGCCAGTACGCTCCGCTTTGCGCCGGAAAAACGGATGGCCTGGGATAATCGCCTGGCGGAGTATTCCGAGCTCGCGGAGGAGCTCAGCGGCATAGTTCACGTCTGTCACACGGACGGCGAGGTGACGCTTTTCTATGACATGGCAACGGAGCATCTGCTCATCGCGGAGGAATAAGAAACCGTTCCCGTTTCGTCGGCAGACACGACAACACGGGAACGGTTTTATCATATCAAAAAAATATAGTTAATACAATCATCATAGTATTTTACTATTTTAACTCCCGGTGCTATAGTGTAGCCAGAAAGAAAAAAGAACGCAAGGGAGGCGAAAATCATGAAGAAGCTCGAAAAGTTCCTGGAAGAGTATTTCGAGATCTGCGCGCACAAGTAAATCGATAACGCCATACGATCTGCAAGGAAAGGAGGCAGGCGATCATGAAGAAGCTGGAGAAGTTCC
>CAJOIG010000149.1 GCA_905234575.1 uncultured Oscillospiraceae bacterium | reverse complement strand
GTGCAGGAGCCCATGCTGGCCCTGGACGGCGGCATGGTCCACTGCCGGGAATGCGGCGCCGACTCGCCCGGCGCGTCCCTGCCCCTGTGCGGGGAGAGCCTCGCCGCCCTGCGGCACATCGCGGATGCCCCGGCGAAAAAGGAGTTCTCCTTCGGCGTGTCCCCCGAGGCGGAGGACCGCCTCTTCCGGGCGGCGGAGGCCTATGTCCGCCGCCAGCTCGACCGGGGCTTTTCGTCCCTGGATTACTGGAAAAGTGTGAAATGACATGGAACTGAACGAGCTGTACGAAAAATCCCTGCGGACCATCGAGCTGCCCGCCGTGCTGACGCTGCTGGCGTCCAAGGCGGCGTCCGACGGCGCGAAGGAGGCGGCCCTGGCCCTGCGGCCCTCCGCCGATCCCCGGCAGGTAAAGGAGCGTCTCCAGGAGACCACCGACGCCAAGCTTATGGTGGAGGTCAAGGGCAGTCCCTCGTTTTCCGGGCTGAAAGACGTCCGCTCGAGCCTTGCCCGGGCGGATCTCGGCGGGATGCTGAACACCCGGGAGCTTCTGGACATCGCGGGGGTGCTGTTCTGCGCCCGGGCCGCGGCGAGCTATGCCGCCGGGCGGGGG
Organism: uncultured Oscillospiraceae bacterium; assembly: GCA_905234575.1. GTDB lineage: Bacteria > Bacillota > Clostridia > Oscillospirales > Oscillospiraceae > CAJOIG01. The sequence continues at coordinate 6,123 of CAJOIG010000149.1, read as the reverse complement.
GAGGCGGGCTGCTTGCGGCGGCTGTTCTCCTCGCTGATGCCGAACCGCTTCCTGGAGGAGAAGATCACCGCCTCCATTACCGGCGAGGAGGAGATCGCGGACGGGGCGTCCCCCGAGCTTGCGGACATCCGCCGCAAGATGCGCGCCGCCACGGCCCGCGTCCGGGACAGCCTGCAAAAGATCATCACCGCGCCGTCCTACGCCAAGGTGCTTCAGGAGGCCATCATCACCCAGCGCGGCGGGCGGTACGTTGTTCCCGTGCGGGCGGAGAAAAAGGGCGAGCTCCCCGGCCTCGTGCACGACGTCTCCGGCAGCGGCTCGACCCTGTTCGTGGAGCCCATGAGCGTCGTCAAGGCGAACAACGAGCTCCGGGAGCTCGGCGCGAAGGAAAAGGCGGAGATCGAGCGCATCCTGATGGAGCTCTCCGCCGAGTGCGCGGCAAACCGCGGGAACATCGACCTGAACTACAACGTCCTCACGGCGCTGGACCTCATTTTCGCCAAGGCGGAGCTGAGCTACGACATGATGGCGGGGGAGCCGCTTCTCACGGAGAACGAGATCGTCCTCAAAAAGGCCCGGCATCCGCTCCTGCCGAAGAAGACCGCCGTGCCCATCGAGCTCACCCTCGGCGGCGCGGCCCACGACACCATCGTCATCACCGGCCCCAACACCGGCGGCAAGACCGTGACCCTCAAGACCATGGGTCTTCTGTGCGCCATGGCGGGCTGCGGCCTGCACATTCCGGCGGGGGACGGCAGCGCCGTGCCGGTGCTGGAGAGCATCCTCGCGGACATCGGCGACGAGCAGTCCATCGAGCAGAGCCTTTCCACCTTCTCGAGCCACATGGTGAACATGGTGGACATCCTCCGCTGCTGCGGCCCCGGCAGTCTCGTCCTCCTCGACGAGGTCGGCGCGGGCACGGACCCCACGGAGGGCGCGGCCCTCGCCATCGCCATCATCGAATATGCCCGGCAGGCGGGCGCCCTGCTCGCCGCGACGACGCACTACGCCGAGCTGAAGATCTACGCCACGAACACCGCCGGGGTCGTGAACGCCTCCTGCGAGTTCGACGTGGAGACCCTGCGGCCGACATACCGCCTTCTGGTGGGCATTCCCGGCAAATCCAACGCCTTCGCCATTTCGAGCCGCCTGGGCTTGCCCGACACCATCATCGAGGACGCGAAGCGCCGTCTCACGGCGGAGACCTCCACCTTTGAGCGGACCATCGAGCGCCTGGAGGCCCAGCGGGTCGCCATGGAAAAGCAGACCGAGGCGCAGGAGCGTCTGCGCCGGGCCGCGGAGGAGGATGCCAAGAGAGCCGAGCAGATGCGCCGGGAGCTGGAGGTCCGCCTCGAAAAGGCGGAGATCAAGGCCCGGCGGGAGGCCGAGCGCATTTTGCAGGAGGCGCGGGCCGCGGCGGACCTGGCCTTCCGGGAGATCGACCGGCAGCGCTCCCTCGACAACGACGCCGAGGACGTCCACAGCATCAACGAGGCCCGAGCGGAGCTGCGCCGGAAGCTCAACCTCGCGGAGGAAAAGGTCCGCGAGCGGGAGGAGCCGGTCCGGCCGGCGGCGGGGGGAAAACCGTCCCGGCCCATCGCGGCGGGGGACACCGTGGAACTTCTGTCCTCCGGCATCCGGGCGGAGGTCATCAAGGTGAACGGCAACGGCAGCCTGTCGCTCCAGGCGGGCATCATGAAGGTCACCGCCTCCCCGGAGGAGGTCCGCCTGCTCGAAAACGCGAAAAAGACGAAGACGAACGTCTCCGCGGCGGCGGGCGCGTCCCTGCGGGCGGCGTCCTGCGCGCCGGAGCTCGACATCCGCGGCATGATGGCGGACGAGGCGGATCTCGCCGTGGAGCGCTACCTCGACAACGCCGCCCGGGCACGCTTGAAGACCGTCACCATCATCCACGGCAAGGGCACGGGCGCCCTGCGGGCGGCGGTGCAGAACACTCTCCGGCACAGTCGCCTCGTCAAGAGCTTCCGCCTGGGGCGCTACGGAGAGGGCGAAACCGGCGTGACCGTCGTGGAATTGAAGTAATCCGGGTGGAAAAAAACGGATTTGTATGTGCAATCCTCCAAAACATGAAAATAAGGTTTGCTAAGTCGACAGTTTTTTGGTAATATAAGGGCAGAATGTTATGTGTAAAGGATTGGTGTGCACATGATTACTCGCGAGGTTACCATCAATAACCAGGTGGGGCTCCATGCGCGTCCCGCCACGTTCTTCATCCAGAAGGCCAACGAGTTCAAGTCCGTCATCTGGGTGGAGAAGGACGATCGCCGCGTCAACGCCAAGAGCCTTCTCGGCGTGCTGTCCCTCGGCATCGTGAAGGGTACGACCATCAGCATCATTGCCGACGGTGCGGACGAGGCCCAGGCGGTCGATACGCTCGCCGACCTCATCGACCGGGAGTTCGAGGAGTAATTCGTCGAAACCGAAAAAGGGTGTGCAGCCGTATGCTACACACCCTTTTTCGTCATGAGGAAGACTATGGACCGAATCGCCGCTCTGCGGGAAAAAGCGAATAAGCTGCCGCTGCTTCCGGGCGTCTATATCATGAAGGACGCCGCGGGGGAGGTCATCTACGTCGGCAAGGCCAAGGCTCTCAAAAACCGCGTGACGAGCTATTTCCGCGGAGATCATCTGCCGAAGGTCGCCGCCATGGTCAGCCATGTGGCGGATTTCGACGTCATCGTCGCGGCGACGGAGTTCGAGGCGCTGGTGCTGGAAAACAGCCTCATCAAGCGGCACATGCCCCACTACAACATCCTCCTGCGGGACGACAAGACCTATCCCTTCCTGCGGCTGGACGAAAAGGATTCGTACCCCTCCTTCACCATCGTGAACCGGGTGCAGGACGACGGCGCGCGGTATTTCGGGCCCTACGGCGGGCGCGGCGTGTCGAACGGCATCCTGCGGACCCTGGGGAAGGCCCTGCGCCTTCCGGACTGCGGCCGCATTTTTCCCCGGGACCTGGGGAAGGACCGCCCCTGCCTGAACCTCCACATGGGCACCTGCGACGGCTGGTGCCGGGGCGAGCCGGACGAGGCGGAGTACCGCCGCCGGATCGCGGAGGCCGTCCAGATCCTGCAGGGGGACTCGAAGGAGCTCCTGCACCGGCTGGAGGAGGAGATGACCGCGGCGGCGGAGGAGCTGCGCTTCGAGAAGGCCGCGAAGCTCCGGGACCGCCTGCGTGCCGTGCAGGAGCTGGCAAACCGCCAGAACGTAATCAAATCCGCCCGGGCCGATACCGACGCCGTGGGCTTTTTCCGCGGCGCGAAGACCGCCTTCGTGGTCCTGCACTACACGGACGGCGACCTCACCGGCAAGGACTTTGAGCTCATGCCGGAGCCCATGGAGGACGACGCCGCGGCGGTGTCGAGCCTCGTGCGGCAATACTATGTCCGCCGGGGCGCGTGGCCGAAGCTCGTCCTGCTCCCCTGCGAGATCGAGGACGCCGAGCCCCTCGCGCAGCTCCTGTCCGAGATGGCGGGACATCGGGTGGAGCTGTCCGTGCCCCAGCGCGGATCGCGGCGGGCGTTTTTCGAGGCCGCCCAGCGCAACGCCCGGGAGGAATCGCTCCGGGCCGAGACGGAATACGAGCGCCGGTCCAAGACCCTGGAGTGGCTCCAGCGGATGCTGTCCCTGGAGACGCCGCCACGCCGGATCGAGGGCTACGACATCTCGAACACCGGCAACTTCGGCATCGTGGCCTCCATGACCGTGTTCGAGGACGGCCGTCCCGCCGCCGCTTCCGCATGAAGACCGTCACAGAGCAGGACGACTTCGCCAGCATGCACGAGGTCATCTCCCGCCGGGCCCAGCGGTATCTGGACGGCGACGAGAAGTTCGCGCCGCTGCCGGACGTATTCTTCATCGACGGCGGCCCCGCCCAGGTGGCGGAGGCGGAGGACGCTCTCATGGAAAAGGGCATCGTGTCCGTGCCCGTGTTCGGCATGGTGAAGGACGACCGGCACCATACCCGGGCGCTGACGACCCGGGAGGGCCGGGAGATCGGCATCCAGAGCAACCCCGCAGTGTTCGCGTTCGTGGGGAACATCCAGGAGGAGACCCACAACTTCGCCATCGGCTACCACAAGACGCTGCGGAAGAAGACCATCGCCTCCCGCCTGGAGGATATCCCCGGCGTGGGGGAGAAACGGCGCAGGGCGCTCCTGCGCGCCTTTAAGAGCGTGAAGAACATCCGGGAGGCCGCGGTGGAGGAGTTGTCCGCTGTCGTCCCACGATCCACCGCCCAGGCGGTGAATGATTACTTTCACGGTGGGGAAGAGGAACAGACGCCGGAAAGCGGCGGAGAGGAGACGCTATGAGAGTCATCACAGGCACGGCCCGGGGCCGGAAGCTCGCGGAGCCGAAGGACGCCTCCGTCCGTCCGACGACGGATATGGTCAAGGAGGCGATCTTCAGCATCCTCCAGTTTGACGTGCCGGGACGGCGCGTGCTCGACCTGTTCGCGGGCACGGGACAGCTCGGGATCGAGGCCCTGTCCCGCGGCGCGCGGGAGTGCGTTTTCGTGGACAACAGCCCGGCGTCCCTGGCGCTGGTGCGGAAAAACCTGTCCGTCTGCGGGATGGAGGCGCCCGTCGTCCGCTCGGACGCCCTGCGCTATCTCTCGGGCGGCTGCGGGAAGTTCGATCTGGTCCTCCTCGACCCGCCGTATCACGCGGGCCTGTATGCCGACGTACTGCACGCGCTATTTTCGTTTGACATATTAAATGAAGGTGGTATAATACTTGTCGAAAGTATGCGAGAAGAGTCGCTGCCGGACGCCGAGCCGCCCTATGCCCGCGGCCGGACGTACAGCTACGGCCGGATCTCGCTGACTCTGTATTCGAGGTAACCGCCATGAAGACCGCCATCATTCCCGGCAGCTTCGATCCCATCACCCTGGGCCACCTCAACATCATCCGCCGTGCGGCGAGCATCTTCGACCGCGTGGTCGTTTGCGTGATGAAAAACAGCGCCAAGCACTACATGTTCAGCACCGCCGAGCGTATCGAGCTCGCGGAGCGGGTGACCGCCCGCCTGCCGAACGTGGAGGTCGCGACGACGGATCTGCTCCTCGCGGAGTACGCCAAGCAGTACGAAAACCCCGTCGTTGTCAAGGGCTTGCGGGCCGTCTCGGATTTTGACTACGAATTCCAGATCGCCCTCATCAATAAAAAGATGAATCCGGAGCTCGAAACGCTCTTCCTTACCTCGAGCGAGAAGTACACCTTCCTCAGCTCCACCGTCGTCAAGGAGATGGCGGCGTACGGCGCGGATCTCTCCGAGTTCGCGCCCAGCGAGATCATCGACGATATCCTAGAGAAAACGAACAGCAGGAGGCAGACGCAGCAATGAACGAGAACGAAGGCATCCTTGAGCTAGTGGAAATGCTCTACACCATGATCTCCGAGGCCTGGGGCGTTCCTCTGGGGAACGACAAGTGCCTCATCGAGCGCGATAAGGCCCTCGACCTCATCGAGGAGATCAAAAACCAGCTTCCCGCCGAGATCGCGGAGGCCCGCCGTCTCGTCGCCCGCCGGGATGAGTTCATCCAGAACGCCAAGCGGGAGGGCGAATCCGTCCGCAAGATGGCGGAGGAGCGCGCCCGCAAGATGGTGGACGAGCAGGAGATCGTCCGCGCCGCCCGCGCCCGTGCCGAGGAGCTCGTCACCGCGGCCGAGACCCGTTCCCGTGAGGTGCGCCGCGCCATGAACGAATACGTCGACGAGACGCTGAAGGGGGCGGAGGACTCCGTCGCTCAGTCGCTCGATAATCTCCGTCAGACCCGCGCCCGCTACCGCAGCGCCGCCGCGAGCCTCCAGCAGAACGCCGCCGCGCGCGAAGCCAAATAAATATCCTTCCGCCAAACGGTCATCCGACCGGGCAGAACGTGTTTCTCACGTCCTGCCCGGTCGTTTTTTGTCCCAAAACCATATCTTGTGGTCGGTTACGAAAGTTACAACAATAGGGAAAAATTTACAGTAAAAAACATGCAAAAAAGCCTCTTTCCCCCCTTGCAATTTTGAAATCTGTCCTTTATACTGAAGCCACTGGTGGGGAAAAGTGGTGTGAAGTGCATCGATTTCCCACATAGTGGGGCGGAGGTGA
>CAJOIG010000148.1 GCA_905234575.1 uncultured Oscillospiraceae bacterium | reverse complement strand
GCGCGGAGCTGGTCCGCCGCTCGCACGAGGCGCTGGAACGATAGGAGAGCTTGCTATGAAACGCATCGTATTGTGTCCGAACGTATCGAGAGACGAGGGCCTTGCCTTCACCCGCCGGGTGCGGGCCATGCTCATGGACGCGGGCTGTGAGGTCGTGGTCTCGCCGGTGTACGGTGAGGCGGCGGACCTGGACGGCACGGAGCTTCCGGAGGCGCTTTTCGGCGCGGACCTTCTCGTCACCCTCGGCGGGGACGGGACGATCCTGCATCTCGCGCCGCTCGTGAAGGAGGCCGCCGTGCCCATGGTCGGCGTGAATCTGGGGCACAAGGGCTTTCTCACGGAGCTCGACCGCGGCAGCGCGGACAAGCTCCTGGACGCCGCCGCGGGACGCTACGAGATCGTCCCGCGCATGATGCTGGACATCCGGCTTGTGCGGGACGGGAAGGAGATCTTCGCCGACACCGCCATCAACGAGGCGCTGATCTCCGGCATCGTCCAGAACGTCCGGCTCACGGCCCTGGGCGACGGGGAGCGCATCCTCACCTTCTCGGGCGACGGCGTGATCGTCTGCTCGCCCACGGGCTCGACGGCCTATTCCATGTCCGCCGGCGGTCCGCTGGTGGAGCCGGAGAGCGAGAACCTCATCCTGACGCCCATCTGCGCCCACATGCTGGCGGCGCGCTCCTTCGTCCTGGCGCCGGAGCGGGTGGTCACCGTCCGCCCGCAGGAGCTGGAGGACAAGCGCTGCATCCTGTCCTGCGACGGGCGGGGCATGGTGGAGCTGCGGGACGGGGACGAGGTGATCGTCCGCCGTTCGGATTACAAGCTTTATTTCGCGGATCTCGGCACGAAGAGCTTTTACGAGACCGCGTTCGAAAAACTGGGGGAAAGAGAATGAAAAGCACGAGACAGGCCGCGATCCTTGAGGTCATCGCGGAGCGGGACATCGAGACCCAGGGCCAGCTCCTGGAGGCGCTGCAGGAGCGCGGCGTATCCAGCACGCAGGCCACGCTCAGCCGGGACATCCGGGAGCTTCGGCTCGTGAAGGAGGTCTCCTCCGAAGGACACTACCGCTATACCCAGGCCGCCGTCGGCGAGGAAAACGACGCCAACCAGCGGCTCATGGAGATCTTCCGCGAGGGCTGCGTGAGCTTTGACCACGCCCTGCACACCGTCGTCATCAAGACCCTGCCGGGTCTGGCCTCGGCGGTCTGCGGCGCCATCGACGCCATGTACGACGACAGCATCCTCGGCACCGTCGCCGGCGACGATACGGGCCTTCTCATCCTTCGCAACGCCGCTTCGGCCGAGCGCCTGTGCGCGCAGCTTCGCCGGACCTACAAGAGGTAAACCCATGCTGAAAAGTCTCCACATCGAAAATATCGCCGTCGTGGAGCGCGCCGACGTGGAGTTCCGGCCGGGCCTGAACGTCCTGACCGGCGAGACGGGCGCGGGCAAGTCCATCATCATCGACGCGCTGTACGCCGTCACCGGCGGACGGACGAGCCGGGAGCTCGTTCGCTCCGGCGCGGAGCGGGGCCTCGCCGCCGCGGTGTTCGACTTAGGCGGCGCGGAGGACTGGCTTTCCGAAAACGGCATCGAGGCCGAGGAGGGCGAGCTCATCGTCCAGCGGAGCATCTCCGCGGACGGACGGGGCTCCTGCCGGGTGTGCGGCGTGCCTGTCACTGCGGCGCAGCTTCGCGCCCTGGGTTCGCATCTCGTGGACATCCACGGACAGAACGACGGCCGCCAGCTCCTGGACGAGACCCGCCACCTCGATTATCTCGACGCCTTCGCGGGCTGCGCGGCGGAGCGGGACGCCTATGCCGCGGCCTGGACCGCCTACCGCGAGAACGAGCGGGAGATCGAGCGCCTGAGCCTCGACGACGAGACCCGCCGCCGTCTGGCGGAGAGCCTGTCCTACCGGGTGCAGGAGCTCGAAAAGGCCGAGCTTCGCGCCGGGGAGGAGGCGGAGCTTGAGGAGAAAAGCGAGCTTCTGCGGAATGCCGAACGCCTGCGGGAGGGCTCGTCCGGGGCCTATGCCGCGCTGTACGGCGGCGAGCCGTCGGCGGTGGCTCTCGCCGGGGAGGCCCGGGGGTATCTCTCCCGCGTCACGGGGTACAGCGCCGAGCTGCGGGAGGCGGACGCCTCTTTGCGGGAGGCGCTGGCCCTCCTGGAGGACGCGGCCGAGCGGGTGCGGGATTTCGAGCTCTCGCTGGATTTCTCGCCGGAGGAGTTCGACCGGGTGGAGTCCCGACTGTCCCAGCTCCGGCGGCTCGAAAAGAAGTTCTCCGTGTCCGACGAGTCGGAGCTTATTGAGCTCTATGATACCTCCGCCAAGCGCCTCGCGGAGATCGAGTACGGCGACGCGGCTCTTGACCGCCTCGAGAAAAAGCGCGCGGAGCTCTCCGCGGCCTGCCGTAAGGCCGCCGCCGCGCTGACGGAGGCCCGGCGGAGCGCCGCGGCGCGCCTCGCGGAGCGCGTGGAGTCGGAGCTCAAGGCGCTGTCCATGCCCTCCGTCCGTTTCGAGACGGCGCTCACGCCCCTTGTCGGCGAGCCGGGCTTCGGCCCGAAGGGCGCGGACGAGGTGGTTTTCCTCATGAGCGCGAACGCCGGGGAAAAGCCCGGACGCATCGCCCGCATCGCCTCCGGCGGCGAGCTTTCGCGCATCATGCTGGCGCTGAAAACGGTCTTCGGGGAGAACGACCCCGTGCCCACGGCGGTGTTCGACGAGATCGACACCGGCGTCTCCGGCGTCGCCGCGAGCCGGGTGGGGGAGAAGCTCTCCGGCATCGGGCGGGTCCGGCAGGTCCTCTGCGTCAGCCATCTGCCCCAGATCGCCGCGATGGCGGACGCCCAGTACCGCATCGTGAAATCCGAGCGCGGCGGCCGCACCTATACCACGGTGGAGGAGCTCGACCGCGAGGGACGGCGGCGGGAGCTTGCCCGTCTCACCGGCGGCGACAGCATAACCGACCTCACCCTCGCGAGCGCGGAGGAGTTACTTACCGCCGCGGACCGGCGAAAGGCGGCGCGGGAATGAGATACAGCAAGTACAACGTCCTCTCCCGACTGTGGCCGGCGTACCCCTTCGGGGGATGCTCTGCCAGTACACGCACCGGACCTGACTTTGAATAATCCAAAAGGAGATAAAAAACCATGACCCTATACGACGAGCTCGTCGCCCGCGGTCTGATCGCGCAGGTGACGAACGAGGAAGAGATCAAGAACATGATAAACGCGGGCAAGGCGACCTTTTATATCGGCTTCGACTGCACCGCGGACAGCCTCACCGCCGGGCATTTCATGGCCCTCACGCTCATGAAGCGCCTGCAGCAGGCAGGGAACAAGCCCATCGCCCTTATCGGCGGCGGCACCACCATGATCGGCGACCCATCCGGCCGCACGGACATGCGGAAGATGCTCACCAAGGAGGACATCGACCACAACGCCGAGTGCTTCAAGCGCCAGATGGAGCGCTTCATCGACTTCGGACCCGGCAAGGCCATGATGATCAACAATGCCGACTGGCTCCTCAGTCTCAACTATGTCGAACTCCTGCGCGAGGTGGGCGCGTGCTTCTCCGTGAACAACATGCTCCGGGCCGACTGCTACAAGCAGCGCATGGAGCGCGGACTTTCCTTCCTGGAGTTCAACTACATGATCATGCAGAGCTACGACTTCTACTACCTCTTCCAGCACTACGGCTGCAACATGCAGTTCGGCGGGAACGACCAGTGGTCCAATATGCTCGGCGGCACGGAGCTCATCCGCAAAAAGCTCGGCCAGGACGCCCACTGCATGACCATCACCCTGCTGACGGACTCGAACGGCAACAAGATGGGCAAAACCGCCGGCAACGCCGTCTGGCTCGACCCGAACAAGACCTCGCCCTACGACTTCTTCCAGTACTGGCGCAACGTGGACGACGCGGACGTCATGAAGTGCATCCGCATGCTGACCTTCCTTCCCCTGGAGCAGATCGAGGAGATGGATACCTGGAAGGACGCCCAGCTCAACACCGCGAAGGAGATCCTGGCCTACGAGCTGACGAAGCTCGTCCACGGCGAGGAGGAGGCCGAAAAGGCCCGCAGCGCCGCGAAGGCCCTCTTCGGCGCGGGCAGCTCCGCCGAGATGCCGGTGACCGAGCTGACCGAGGCCGACCTCACGGACGGCGCGGCGGACATCAAGGCCCTGCTCGTGAAGGCGGGCCTCTGCAAGTCGAACTCCGAGGCCCGGCAGAACATCACCCAGGGCGGCGTGTCCCTGGACGGCGAGAAGGTGACGGACGTGTTCCTCGCCGTGCCCGCGGAGAAGCTGCGCGAGGGTGTGCTCGTGAAGCGCGGCAAGAAGAGCTTCGCGAAGATCGTGCTGAAGTGACCGATCGACGCGCGGCGCTCCCCATCCGAAACAACAGAAAAGGGGCTGTAGCAAAACAGCCCTAGCAAAACAAGAAACCGAGGTGGCTGGAAACAGTCGCCTCGGCTTCTTGTTTGTGGTAAAATCAATGTGTGAA
>CAJOIG010000147.1 GCA_905234575.1 uncultured Oscillospiraceae bacterium | reverse complement strand
ACTAGAAAAACCGGGAGTCCAAGGACTCCCGGTTTGGCACGGCATGAGGGATTCGAACCCCCGGCCTTCTGGTCCGTAGCCAGACGCTCTATCCAGCTGAGCTAATGCCGCTCGCGCCCTAGTATATTAACACAACAGATTTTGGAATGCAAGCCTTTTTTTGCGAAAACGAAGAAAAAGTGTTTTTGTCATTCAAGAGGGCAAAAGCTCTTGTGAAACATCTCCCAGTATATTATAATATGTTTATCCATTTAAGAAATAGGAAGGAGAAACGCACATGAGAAAGTTCCTGGCAGTTCTGATGGCGCTGGCCCTGCTGGCGAGCCTCGGCGTGACCGCTCTTGCGAGCGGCGAGCCCTCCGACGACGAATACGACGTCGTCGCCGCGCGGGTCGAGGCGTTCATGGGCGGCGGCGATGCCTCCGGCGAGGCTTCCGGCGGCAGCAACGAGCCCGTGGTCTATGAGCCCGGCACCGTCACCCAAAACCCCGACGGCTCCGTCACCCTCACCCGCGGCGTGGTGGAGACCATCTCCGCCGATACGCTGATTCTGGAGGATGTCGGCCCTGTGGAGGGCAAGCTCCTGACCCTTGTGGCGGACGGCGTGGAGGTCCCCGTGGCGGACGGCACGTATAAAAATGCGACCCTCGTCGTCACGGACTACATCCATCACGACGACGGCCTTTACACCGGCGCGATGACGAAGTCCGCCGGCACCGCGTGGCGCACTGCGGTCATGATCGACGGCGGCAAGTTCGACGCCGCGACCTCCGCCACGGCCGCGCTGCAGGCCGGTGAGATCGGGGAGGAGAGCGCCTCCGGCATCGTCATCGACTCCGACGCGCCCCTGTTCGACGGCGTCATGGTGAACGACTCCACCTACACCATCGACGGCATGTTCATGACCGCGGACGGCTCCGGCGGCACGGACTTCACGGGCTACGGCGCGGGCGTCGCGAGCTTCGGTAAGTCCAAGACCACCGTGAACGGCCTCGTGTTCTTCGGCGCGGGTCCCCAGCGCCATGGCGTATTCATGGGCGGCAACGCGCCCGAGGATGCCCTTGAGGTCACCGTGAACGACTCCTATGTCCGGGCGGACGGCTCCAAGTATGAGAGCCACGCCACCGGCATGTCCGGCTGCCCCTGGATGCTCGGCATCAGCGCGGACGGCCACGCCCGCGCCACCATGGCGGACGGCTTCGGCATCGCCCACTACAACGGCTGCATCCTGCTCTCCGACGGCTGGGGCATCCTCTCCACGGACGACGTGGCGGCAAACCCCGTTTGGGGCGACTATACCCTCCAGCTCGACGTGCATGACACCGTGGTGGACGTCACCCTCGACGGCACCGACGATCCCAGTGCCTACGGCACCTATGCCATCGGCGCGTGCATGAACCGCTTCTATGGCTGCCAGATCGGAAACGGCGCTTCCAGCCCGCTGTTCAAGCTCAACGCCTCGAAGCTCCCGAACTACGGCCTGGACTACGGCTATGACACCGTGGAGTACGGTCTGACCTATGCCGCCGTCGTGGCGAACGAGTACGCGGGCGTCGGCTTCTACGACGGCACCGTCGTGAACACCAAGTACGGCGTCATGTACCACAAGACCTCGAACGTCCGCTTCCCGGACGGCACGGGCTCCGTGGCGGAGGCCGGCGTCACCGAGGCGAAGGATTCCACCTTCAAGACCTACGGCGCGGCGTTCCTCATCAAGGCCTGCACCCCGGTCATCGACGTGGAGAACACTCTGTTCATCCCCGAGAAGGGCGTCATCGCCCAGCTCATGACCTGCGACGATCCCGGCATGGGCGCGCCGAACTTCTCCGAGACCCTGTTCACCGATCCGGACGCCTTCGCGGCGGCCCTCGCGGTGGATCCGAACTATGATCCCTACGACTACAACCTGGTCTCCCGCAAGCTCAACAACAACCAGGTGGACAACTTCATCGTCGACCCGCAGCTCACCTTCACCGACTGCTGCGAGGAGAACGGCACGGCGCTGAACGGCGATTTCTATAACTCCATCTCCGTCCAGACCTCCGGCGAGGGCATGACCTGGTTCGGCCAGAACCTCATCCTGAACCTCGTGAACTCCGATCTCAACGGCAACGCCTCCAGCTCCAGCGCTCTGCACGTGGAGTACGGCTACTACACCGACGACGCGGGCAACGTCATCGCGGCGGCCGATACCGCTTCCGCCATCGCCGCCGGCGCGACGAAGGGCGTCATCGACAGCACCACCGCGACGCTTCTCGGCAACCTCACGAACACCCCGACCGCGACCGTGAACAACGGCGTCTGGGTCAGCCTGAAGGACGGCTCCACCTGGACCCCGGCCGACACCTGCTACATCACCCGCCTGGAGGTGGATGCGACCTCGTCCGTGAACGCCGACGTGACGGTCGACGGCGTCAAGACCGCGATCCAGCCCGGCGTGGTGTACACCGGCGCCATCGTCGTCTCTCCCGCGGCTGCCGCGTCCGGCGAGCCCTCGGCCGAGGCCGGCGGCGCGAGCAACATGCCCGACGGCTCCATGCCGCCTCCTCCGCCCGCGGACCTGGCCCCGGGCCAGGAGCCTCCCGGAGGCTTCGGCGGCATCGACTGATCGAAACATGCTTCCCTGGCAGGACCGCGTCCGCGGTCCTGCTTTTTTGCGCCCCAAGATTGCATTTTTCCCCTCGGGACGCTATAATGAGCGTGGATCATACAAGTAGGAGAATGCCTATGAAACGAACGATTGCCGCGCTTCTCGCGCTGCTGCTCCTGGCGGGAGCGGGCGGTGCTTCGGCCCTGGCTGCGGAGCCGGAGCCGCTGCAGCCGGTATCGGCGTCCTCTTCGGAGATGGCCGGCGCGTCCTCGGAGGAGCCTTTGCCCCTGGTCTCCGGGACCTACGAGTCGGAGGACGGCAGCGTCCTCACCGTGAAGGCGGACGGGACCGCCTCCTATGAGACGCTGGTCTCCGGTACGGTGAACGGGCGGCCCATGAGCGGGCGGCTCACCTTCACGGGAAAGCTGGAAAACGGCGCGTTTTCCTTCGACCGGGTGCGGTTTTTCATGCTCGACCTGACGGATACTGCCGCATCCCTCGGCTATACGAGCGCCTCTCTCTGGGAGGCGGAGGCGGAGGCGCTGTACCGGGCGTCGCTCCCTGCGGACGCCGCTTCCGGCGAGGCATCGCCGGAGCCCGCCTGAGCGGGACTACGCAAAGGAGAAACGGAACAATGGATTGGCTGGAGATCGCGGTCCCCGCACAGGGGGACCCGGAGGCCGCCTGCGAACGGCTGCTGGCCCTGGGCGCGGAGAGCTTCGTCATCGAGGACGAGCGCGACTTTCGCGACTTTCTTGAAAACAACACCCAGTACTGGGACTTCGTGGACGACGCGCTGGCGGAGGATTACCGAGGCGCGAGCAGGGTGAAGTTCTGGGTGTCGGACGATACGGACGGCCGCGCGGTCCTGGACCGGGTGCGGGCGGCGGGCTTCGAACCCCAGGTCCGGACCGTCCGGGATTCCGACTGGGAAAACAACTGGCGCGACTATTATGTCCCCATCGAGATCGGACAGCGCCTCGTGATCGTCCCGGAGTGGATCGATTACGCGGGCGACCGGGTCCCGGTGAAGCTGGACCCCGGCCTTCTGTTCGGCACAGGGGACCATCCGACGACGAAGATGTGCCTGGCCGCCGCGGAGGAGACCGTCCGCCCGGGAGCGCGGGTGCTGGACCTCGGATGCGGCAGCGGTATCCTCGGCATTGCCGCGGCCCGGCTGGGCGCGGCGGAGGTGACCGCCGCCGACGTGGACGACAAGGCCCCGGATATCGTCCGTGCCAACGCCGCGCTGAACGGCGTGGCGGACCGCTTCACGGTCCATGTGGGGGACGTGATCGGCAGCGCGTCGCTGCGGGCGCGCCTCGGCACGGGGTATGACGTCGTGTTCGCGAACATCGTGGCGGACGTCATCGAGCCGATGGCGCCGTATGCGCCGGGCTTTCTCGCGCCGGACGGGGTGTTCGTCTGCTCCGGGATCATCGACGGCCGGGAGGATGGCGTCGCCGCCGCTTTGTCGGCCGCGGGCCTGCGGATCCTGCGGCATGACCACAGCGAGGAATGGCACTGCTATGTGTGCGGAAGGAGCGAGCAATGAAGATCAAGCCGGAATACACCGTCCGTTTTGAGGAGGGCGACGTCTGCGTCGTCCGTCTCCGGCCCGACGGCGGGGAGGAGTATGTCGCGCCGCTGACCGATTCCGCGGCCATGGCCTGGGAGGGCCTGGCCCGGGGTGCGAGCCGGGAGACCATCGTCGACGCGGTGGCCAATGAGTTCGAGGGCGCTTCCCGGGACGCGGTCGCGCGGGACCTCGACGCCTTCTTTGCCCAGCTTCTCGCCCTCGGCTTCGCGGAGGAAGAATAACGGGCGATCCCAACAAAAAAGGGGGCTGTAGCAAAACAGCCCTAGCAAAACAAGAAACCGAGGTGGCTGGAAACAGTCGCCTCGGCTTCTTGTTTGTGGTAAAATCAATGTGTGAAAAAA
>CAJOIG010000146.1 GCA_905234575.1 uncultured Oscillospiraceae bacterium | reverse complement strand
TTACAGGTTGACGGCGGCGTAGAAGGCTTCCTTCGTGCACCACTCGACGGTGCGGGCACGAACGCAGTCGCCGATCTCGTAGAAGTCGTCGGCGCTGTTCATGAAGCTGTCCGCCTCGTCCCGGCGGGCGCGCAGGCCCACGGCGAGGAGGACGCTGTCGCACTCGACGGACTCGTCCTTGCCGTCCAGCTCATAGCTGACCTTGCCGGGCACGACGCCGGTGCATTTGGCGTTCAGCAGGACGTGGAGCGTGTCGGCGTGATCGCGCACCTCGACGAGGAGCTCGTCCCGGTGGGTCTTGGAGGCGTCGCCCGCGAGCTGGGGCAGCATCTCGATGAGGGTGACCTCCCGGCCAAGGCGCTGCAGGTGGACCGCGGTCTCGAGACCGACCTGGCCGCCGCCGATGATGACGACCTTCTGGCCGAGCTCATCCTCATGCCCGTAGGCGGACACGGCGGTGCGGCAGTTCTCCACGCCGGGCAGCCACCGGGGCACCACGGGCTCGGAGCCCAGGGCGGCGATGACGGAGTCAAAGCCCTCCATCATCTCGGGCTTGGCCTCGGTGTTCAGCTTCACGGTAATCTTCGGATTCTTGTTCACCTGCATGATGAGCCAGTTCTTGTAGTCGGACAGGGGCCACTTGAAGCTGCGGACATGGTCGGCATACTCCAGCAGGCCGCCGAGGACCGGCTGCTTCTCGAACAGGGTGACGGTGTGGCCGCGCTCGGCGCAGGCCAGGGCCGCGTACATGCCCGCGGGGCCGCCGCCGATGATGGCCACGTTCTTCTCCCGCTCGGGCTTGGCGGGGATGCGGTCGATGGGCGCCTCGAGGCCCGCGCGCGGGTTCACGGCGCACTGCAGGTGCTGGGCGTAGTTGTCGGAGTCATGGCAGCGCATGCACTTGATGCAGGGGACGATGTCCTCGGCATGGCCGGCCAGGTCCTTCTTGATCCACTCCGGGTCCGCGATGAACTCGCGGGCGACGACCACAAAATCGGCGCTGCCGGCGGCGAGGACGGCCTCGCAGTCGGTCAGGTTCGTCAGGCCGCCGATGGTGGAGACGAAGCACTTGTTGATGCGGCCGGACTTCTTCCAGGTGTCCGCGATGAACATGTTGTGGTTCGGGGGCAGGAAGCCGCAGGGATGGGTCCAGGTCATCCAATCGGAGTTGTGCATGCCGCAGGACGCCTGCAGGATGTTGCAGTGGTCCTGGAGGATCTCGGCGATCTTGAGGCCCTCCTCGATGTCGATGCCGCCCTCCTGGAACTCGGTGCCGGAGATGCGGACGTCGATGATGAAGTCCGGGCCGACGGCCTTGCGGATGGCATCCATGATCTCCACGGCGTAGCGGCAGCGGTTCTCGGTGGAGCCGCCGTACTCGTCGGTGCGCTTGTTGGTGTACGGGGAGAAGAACTGCGCCACGGGGATGGAGTGGCCCATGTGCAGCAGCACGCCGTCAAAGCCCGCGGCCTTGACGCCGAGGGCCGCCTCGACGTACTCGTCCTTGAACCACATCATCTTCTCCTTGGGGATCTCGCGGCCGATGGGAGGCGAGCCCATGATGGAGCAGCCGTCGGACACGGTGTAGCCCTCGGGGAAGACGCCGATGAGCTCCATGGTGCACTTCGCGCCGTAGAGGTGGATGCGCTCGCTCAGGTCGACGAGGCGGTTCGTGTGGTTGGGCTTTTTGAGGTCCCAGGAGGCGTGGGTCCCGTCGTCGAAGGCGCCGCCGATGGACACGCCCGCGCAGGTGACGAGGCCGGCGCCCGCCCGCGCGCGGTCCTCAAAGAAGCGGATGCCCTCCTCCGTGGGATAGGGCTGGCCGCTGGAGGCGGTATGGATGGTGCTCGGCGCGGAGATGATGCGGTTTTTCAGCACCACGCCGCCGACGCGGATGGGGGAAAACACATGCGGATATTTTTTCATGCTTTCTATCTCCTATCGTTCAAATTTTGCAAGGCCAAGCTGTGTTATGACATGGCTCGATCATAACACAGCTTACTCGTGAAAGGCAAACCCTTACAGCGAAGGATCGATGAGGACCTTCAGGTGGCCGCGGCGGCTTTTGGCGCCGATGTACTTGGGCACGGCCTCCTCGAGGCTCACGACGCCGGTGACCATGCCGGGGAACTTCACCTTGCCGCGGGCGAGCATGTCGAGGTACATCTCGACCTCCTCGCGGGTGTACACGAAGGTGAACTGGAACTCAGGCTCGTGGATGGAGAACTGGCCCGGGGTGATGGGGAACGGCTCGTTGATGGTGCCGATGACCACGACCTGGCCGCCGGGCTTGACGCAGGAGACGCAGGTGTTGAAGCTCGCGGGGTTGCCGGCGCACTCGTACACGATGGGCGTGCCCACGGGGGAGCCGAGGATCTCGCAGACCTTCGCGGCCACGTCCGGGCAGGTCTTGGAGTTGATGAAGTAGTCCGCGCCGTACTCCCGGATGAGGGGCTCCTTCTCGTCGGAGGTGCCGAGGGCGATGATGCGGCGGGCGCCGGCGGCGCGCAGGAACTGGATCGCGCTCAGGCCGATGGAGCCGGTGCCGGAGACGACCACGTCGTCGCCGACCTTGAACTTCGACATGCGGATGCCGTGCAGAGCCACGCAGACGACGTCGAACAGGACCGCGTCCTTCATGTCCAGGCCCTCAGGCACGGGGATCAGCATGGTGTGCTTCACGTCGCGGATGAGGAAGTACTCGCAGTAGCCGCCGTCCGGGCCGCCGATGCCGGCAGTGCTGGGGAAGCCGTTGATGCAGATGTTCGTGCGGTTCTCCTTGCAGAGGGGGCAGCCGTCCTCGCAGGCGGAGGGAGGACCGCAGAGGATGCGGTCGCCGACCTTGAAGTCCGTGACGCCCTCGCCGACCTCGACGACGGTGCCGGAGTTCTCATGGCCCAGGACCATGGGCAGCTGGATGAAGGGAGGATAGTGCCCGGCGTAGAACTCAACGTCCGTGCCGCAGATGCCGACATAGTCGATCTTGACGACGAGCTGGTTGGGGCCGGGATGGGGAACGGGGCGTTCCTCGAGGCGGAGATCGCCGGGGCCGTACAGTGCCAGTGCTTTCATATGCGTGTTCTCCTTATTCTGTTCGATTTGATGCTTGTTTCGTTACCGGGAATACGGGCTTTGGAATAGTACCCGTTCGGCGCGGACAAAAAGGGGTCTCAGACCCCCTTCGCGGGCGGGGGCGTGGGCTGGAACAGGTCGGTGTAGTATTTCTTGCGGGCCTTGAACTCGGGATCCTTGCCGAGGTTCATGAGGTTCGTCTCGTTCTCCTTGATGTCGTCCGCGTGCAGGAACTTGCCGGAGACGGTGTCGTGGGCCTTGTGCTCGTCGGCCGGGTCGAATTTGAATGCCCAGGCGCCGTCCTCGATGACGATCTCGCCCTCGAGGCCGCAGAGCTCGCAGACGGCCTTCGTGGTGCCGGGCACCAGCCAGAAGTTGGAGCACTGGCAGTGGGGGCAGACGCCGGGCACGCCCTTATACTTGGCGGCGGCGATGTCGGAGGCGGCCTCCGCGAGGTTCCGGCCGATTTCCTGCATGCGCTCGATCTTGTCGTCGTGCATGATGACGTCCTTCGACCAGGAGAAGAAGTCGTTGTCGATGATCTTCCAGGCCGGGCTCATGGCGATCATGGCGTGGTCGGTCTGGATGCGGCAGGCCCAGTCGGAGCCGCCGATGCCGACGAAGGAGATGACCTTGTCCTGCAGGAGCCGCGGGTCCACGCCGGGGCCGCCGTTGGCCTTGCTGATCTGGTCGCCGATGATGTTCATGCCGCGGTCCATGCGGGGACCGAAGCGGTCGCACACCGCGTGGAGCAGGCCCGAAGCGCCGGACTCGAAGATGGGGCTGACGAAGAGGATGCCGTCCGCGTCCAGGAGGATCGAGCGGAAGGCGTCGAAATCGTCCTTCCGGGTGCAGATGTTGCCCTTGCCCATGACGAGGCCCCGGGAGCAGGCGACGCAGCCCGTGCACTGCTCGATATGCCAGTCCAGGAGATGGATGAACTCCACCTCCGCCCCGGCCTTCTGCGCGGCTTCGAGGGCCACGCGGCACATGGTGTCGTTGTTGCCGTTTTTCGTTCCGAAGGATACGCCGACGATCTTCATAGCATTATTCTCCTTTTCGTAAGCTCAGTCTTTTTTGCCAACGTATGTATCGTCGATGCGGGCGGCGATGATGACCGCGATGACGCACAGCGCGCAGATGAGCATGTACGCATAGGCATAGCCGACGCCGGGCGCGTTGCCGAGCGCGCCGCAGATGGTGATGCCCAGGGCGCCGATGATGGCGACGGCGGGCTTCATGACGCGGTAGCCGTTGTCAAAGTCGTAGCGGCCCCAGATGGTGGCGATGAGGGAGACAAGGTAGTTTGCCGCGCCGCCGAGCATGATCCCCATGAAGGGCTGGCCGATGAAGATGAGGACATAGCCGAGGTCCTTCGCATCGCTGAAGCCGTGGATGAAGCCGCCGATGACGTTCAGCGCCAGGGACACGATGCCGAAGAGGAAGGTGATGATGATGGCCTTCTTGGTGCCGAGCTTCTGGTCCATCACGCCGCAGAG
>CAJOIG010000145.1 GCA_905234575.1 uncultured Oscillospiraceae bacterium | reverse complement strand
CGGCCGCCGGGGGTGGTCTCGGGGTTGCCGTACATGACGCCGATCTTTTCCCGGAGCTGGTTGATGAAGATGACGATGGTGTTCGTCTTCGACACGATGCCCGCGAGCTTGCGGAGGGCCTGGCTCATGAGCCGGGCCAGCACGCCCACGGAGGAATCGCCCATCTCGCCCTCCAGCTCGGACCGGGGCAGCAGCGCCGCCACGGAGTCCACCACGATGACGTCGATGGCGCCGGAGCGGACCAGGGCCTCGGTGATCTGCAAAGCCTGCTCCGCGGTGTCGGGCTGGGAGATGAGGAGGTTGTCGATGTCCACGCCGACGGCCCGGGCGTACGCGGGCTCCAGGGCGTGCTCCACGTCGATGTAGGCCGCCTCGCCGCCGCCCTTCTGGGCCGAGGCTACGATGTGCAGGGCCAGGGTCGTCTTTCCGCTGGCCTCGGGACCGTAGATCTCCACGATGCGTCCCCGGGGGACGCCGCCGATGCCGAGGGCGATGTCGAGCCCGAGGGAGCCCGTGGGGATGGCCTCCACGTTCACGGGGATGTCCTCGCCGAGGCGCATGATGGCGCCCTTGCCGTAGTCCTTCTCGATCTGATGGAGCGCGGTCTCCAGGGCCTTTTTCTTGTCCGCCGCCTGCCCCACCGGGGTGACGGGCGCGTTTTTCTTGCTCGCCATAGTATGTCTCCTTCTTTCGCCGCAAGGGCGGTCTGTTTACTTTGTCGAGGCCGGGAGCCGCCCGAGCACGACGCGCTCAGTGCCGCCCGTATCCAGCAGGGCGCCCACGTCCGTGAAGCCCTCCCGCTCGAGCAGGGCGCGCACGGCGTCCGCCTGCCCCTCGCCGATCTCCAGCATAATCGCTCCGCTGTCCTTTAAAACGGACTTCCACAGGGGCACCATGGCCCGGATGATTTCGAGGCCGTCCGGTCCGCCGTCCAGGGCCTGCACGGGCTCGTAATCCCGCACCGACGGGTCCAGCGTCGGGATCTCGTCCGTCGGGACGTAGGGGGCGTTGCAGACGAGCAGATCGAACTTCCCGAGGAGCATCGGCGGCTTCTGCGTCGCGTCCGCCTCAATGCACATGACGCGGGTGTCCAGTTTGTTTTTCTGCACGTTCTTCCGGCAGACGGAGAGGGCCTTCCGGTCGTTGTCCACCAGGATGACCTTCGCGCCGGGCATGTGCACCGCCAGGGCGCAGCCGATGCAGCCGGACCCCGCGCAGAGGTCGAGGATGCGGGGACTGCCGTTGCGCCCGGCAAAGAGCCGGATGGCGGCCTCCGCCAGGACCTCCGTGTCCGTCCGGGGGATGAGCACGTCCGGCGTGATGTCCAGGGGCACGCCGTAGAACTCCCAGCCGCCGGTGATATACGCCACAGGCTCCCCCCGCATGCGGCGCTCCAGCATGGAGCGAACCTCTGCGCCGAGGCCGGGCCCGGCGTACAGGGAGAGGTCCCGGGTGAGCTGGGCAAGGGTCTTGCCCGCGGCCCGGCCCACGATGAGCCGCGCCTCCAGCTCGTAGGCCTCCACGCCCGCATCCCGCAGAGCGCGCCGGGCCTCGATGTAGATGTCATTGTATGTCTTGGCCATATCCTTATCCGCTTGCGCTCAGATCGCGTCGGCGCCCTCCACGTCCGGGATGACGAGCTTCAGCGCCGTGATGGCGACCTCGATCATGGAGTCGTCCGGCTCCCGGGTGGTGATGTGCTGGAGCTGCTTGCCCGGCCAGGAGAGGACCCGGGCAAAGACTTTATCGTCGTTCCGGCCGAGCCAGCGGTTGAGCTCGTAGGTCACCGCCACCACCACGGGCAGCAGCACGAGCTTCAGGAGCATCCGCAGGACGACGTTGTCGATGTGCAGGAAGGCGTTCACGAGGATGAACACGAAGATGGATATGATTGCCACCACGAGGATGAAGCTCGTGCCGCAGCGGGGATGGAAGCGGCTCTGCTTCCGGACGTTCTCCACCGTCAGGGGCAGGCGGTGCTCGTAGCAGAAGATGGACTTGTGCTCCGCGCCGTGGTAGGAGAAGAGGCGCTTGATGTCCTTCATCTGGGATACGCCGTACATATAGACCAGCAGGATGGCGATTTTGAGGATGCCCTCCAGGAGGGTCCGAAGGCCGTCGTGCCCCGTGCGGATGCCGGGGATGAGGCCGATGAGGAAGGTCGGCAGCACGATGAACAGCCCCACGGCCAGCGCGAGGCCCAGGACCATGGCGATGCCGATGATGACCTTCTCGGCCTTCTCGGAGCCGACCTTCTTCTCGATCCACTGGTCGAGCTTCGAGGGCTCCTCCTGCTCCTCCTCCGGCAGGAAGGTCGCGGAGTAGGACAGGGCCTTCATGCCCTTGGCCATGCTGTCGATGAAGTTCACGACGCCGCGGACGAGGGGCCAGCCCGCCCAGGGGTGCTTCTCCTTGATGAGATGGAGCTCCTCGGTCTTCGTGACGAGCTCGCCCTCGGGGTTGCGGACGACGATGGCCTGCCGGTCCACGCCCCGCATGAGGATCCCCTCGATGAGCGCCTGCCCGCCGATGGCGGTGCGGAAGGCGCAGCTGTTGTTTTCTGCCATAGCTTGATGACCTTTCTGTGTATCCATAAGCTCCGGCCTTCGTTACCGGGCGCGAAAAGCCCGGTCAAACGTGCCGTCGGTGCGAGTTCAAAAAATCACCCAATGGTGAGTTCTTTTTCGTCCATCACCGGGAGCATGACGGTCACGGTGAGGCCGGAGCGGCCGTCCGTGGCGTTTTCAAGCTCCAGGCGGCCCTTGTGCCGGCCGACGATCTCGTCGCAGACGGACAGGCCGATGCCGCTGCCGCGCTCCTTGCCGCTGCCCTTGTAGAACTTCTTCTTGACGAAGGGCAGCTCGTTTTCCGGGATGCCGGGGCCGTAGTCCCGGAAGCGGACGACCACCCAGTTCGCCGTGGACCCGACGGTGACGACGATGCGCCCGGCGGCGCGGCCGTACTTGGCGGCGTTGTCCATGATGTTCAGGAACACCTGCTTGAGCCGCTCGGGATCGGCGAGCACGAGGGGCATGTCCCCCTCCGGCGGGGTGTAGTCCACCGTCACGCCCTCCTGGGCCAGCAGCTTGCCGTAGGTGAGAATGGCGTCCTCCAGCTCCCCGGCCACGTCCAGCGGCTCGAGGTTCAGGTTGAAGCGCCCGTCCTGGATGCGGGTGAATTCCAAAAGCTCCTCCACCATTTTGGTGAGCCTTGCGGATTCCTTTGCGATGATGGAGATGCCCCGCTGGGAATCGGGGGAGATGCTCTCGTCGTAGGCCAGGGTCTCGGACCAGCCGGTGATGGCGGTCAGCGGCGTGCGGAGCTCGTGGGACACCCGGGAGATGAACTCCGTCTGCATCCGCTCCGTCTCGCCGATCTTCGCGCTCATCTCGTTGATGGCGTCGGTGAGGTCCCCGATCTCGTCGTCGTGCTTTTTCTGGGCCTGGATGCCGTAGGACCCGTCCGCAATGCGGTGGGACAGCTCCGTCAGCTCCACGAGGGGCTCCGTCACGGTGCGGACGAAATAGAGGTTCGTAAACACCACCGCGAACAGGACGAGGAGCCCCACGCCCGCCGCGAGGGCGGTGGCCTTCGCGATCTCCCGGTCGGCCAGGCGCAGACTCGTGACATAGCGCATGGCGCCCACCACGGACCCGTCCCCGGTGAGGAGCGGCGCGGTCACGGCCATGACCCGCTCGCCGGTGCCGCTGCGCTTGCCCGTCCAGAAGCCGGTAGTCTTGTTCTCCAGGGCGGAGGTCACGTCCGGCGTGCCGGGGGTGGTCCCGGCGGAGAAGCCGTAACTCGACACCTCCACCATGCCCCGGGCGTTCACGAACTGCAGGGCGATGACGTCCCGGTCCTCGAAGCTCTCGGTATAGCGGTAGGCGCTCTGGTAATAGTCGCTGTAGGTGCTGGCGGAATAGCGGGTGAAGAAGCTGGAGGCGGCGTCCGCCTTGGCCGTGAGGCCGAGCCGGACGGCGCTGTAGGTGTAGCCCCGCGCGCCGAGGGCGAAGGCCGCGACGGCAAGGACCACCAGCACGACGGTCAGCAGGATGCCCGAGCGCAGCCAGCGCATACGCAGTCCCCGCACCGGTTTCAGTTTCACGGTCCTCACCTCCTGCCTCCGTTAATAAGTTAAATCAGAATCCCCACTTATAACCGTAGCCCCACACCGTAGTAATATAGGTGGGGATGGTGCTGTTGTCCTCGATCTTGATCCGCAGACGGCGGATGTTCACGTCCACGATCTTGAGCTCGCCGAAGTAGTCCCGGCCCCAGACGGAGTTCAGGATGTCCTCGCGGGACAGGGCGCGCCCGGGGTTGTCCATGAAGAGCTTCATGATGGAGTACTCGATCTGGGTAAGCTTGATGCGCTCGCCGTTCTTCTCCAGGGTGCGGTTGCGGGTGTTCAGCCGGAAGGGGCCGTGATGCAGCTCGCCGGGCTCCTCGGGGGCCTCCTCGCTGCCCGTGCGGCGGAAGAGGGCGTCGATGCGCGCCGTGAGCTCCGCCGGGGAGAAGGGCTTCGTGACATAGTCGTCCGCGCCGGTCATGAGTCCCGTGACCTTGTCCATCTCCTGGGCCTTCGCGGTGAGCAT
>CAJOIG010000144.1 GCA_905234575.1 uncultured Oscillospiraceae bacterium | reverse complement strand
TGCGCACCTTACAAAACTGTCACCGGAATGTCACCTCATTCGATGTCGGAGAAGCGGCCGTTTCGTTACAATACAGCCATACAACGAAACGGAGGTACAGACCATGGAAATGCTGAAGGTCACGGACCTGAAAAAGACGTATACATCCCGCCTCGGCGGAGCGCAGGTGCAGGCGCTGAAGGGCGTGACGTTCACCGTGGAGAGCGGCGAATATGTGGCGATCATGGGCGAATCCGGCTCCGGGAAGACGACGCTTCTGAACATCCTCGCCGCGCTGGATCAGCCCACCTCCGGCTCGGTGGAGCTGGAGGGAAAGCGCCTCGACGCCGTGAAGGAAAACGAGCTCGCCGCTTTCCGACGGGAAAACCTGGGGTTCGTGTTCCAGGAGTTCAATCTGCTGGACACCTTCTCCCTGCGGGACAATATCCTGCTGCCCCTGGTGCTGGGCCGGATGCCGGTCGGGGAGATGGAACGCCGCCTCGCGCCCATCGCGGAATCGCTGGGCATCGCGGAGATCCTGAACAAATATCCCTATGAGGTCTCCGGCGGGCAGAAGCAGCGGGCCGCCGCGGCGCGGGCGCTCATCACAGAACCGAAGCTGATCCTGGCGGACGAGCCCACCGGCGCGCTGGACTCCCAGTCCTCGGCAGAGCTTTTGCGCGTGTTCTCCCAGATCAACCGGAACGGACAGACCATCCTGATGGTCACGCATTCCACGGACGCGGCGTCTCATGCGGGTCGCGTGCTGTTCATCCGGGACGGGGTGGTGTTCCACCAGATCTATCGCGGCGAGGCGACCAACGAGGAGCTGTATAAGAAGATCTCCGACACCCTCACCATGCTGCGCACAGGGAGGTGAGCGGGATGAAACACGGATTCTATTCCCGCATCGCCGCCGAGAACATCAAGAAGAACACGCGGCTGTATCTGCCGCGAATCCTGGCGGAGGCCGGGCTTCTGGGCTGCTTTTACATCCTGCTGACGCTGGCGATGGATTCTCGGCTTTCGGAGGCCCTGGGCGGGGCGTATCTTTCCATGTTCATGACCATGGGCGCGATCGTCATCGGGCTGTTGTCCTTTATCCTGATCCTGTATGTCAACAGCTTTCTGATGAAGCAGCGCAAGCGGGAATACGGGCTTTACAATGTGCTGGGGATGGAAAAGCGCCATGCCATCCATGTGCTGTTTTTTGAGTCGTTTTTCACCTCGCTTCTGTCCGTGCTTCTGGGGCTTTGCTTCGGGATGCTGTTCTACAAGCTGTCCTCCCTGCTCATCTGCCGGCTGCTCCGCGGGGACATCGTGGCAGGCTTTTACTACCTCAGCGCGCCGACCCTTCTCATCTCCGCGGTGATCTTCTTCGCGCTGGATCTCTTCGCCTTTCTGGTGAACAGCGTCACGATCCGCCGCTTGAAGCCGGTGGAACTTCTGGCCGGAGAACACACGGGGGAGCGGGAGCCCCGGGTCAAATGGTTCCTCCTGATCCTCGGCCTGTGCTCCCTCGGCGCGGGATACTTCATCGCTCTGACCGTCCAAAGCCCGCTCCAGGCGATTCTGCTGTTCTTCGCGGCGGTGCTCCTTGTCATCCTCGGCACCTACTGTCTGTTCGTGACCGGTACGACCTTTGTGCTGAAATGCCTGAAACGGAACAGGAAATACTACTACAACAAGCGGCACATGCCCGCCGTGGCGGGGCTTTTGTTCCGCATGAAGCAGAACGCCGTGGGGCTTGCCTCCATCGCCATCCTGGCAACCGGCGTTCTCGTGATGATCTCCACCACCGTCAGCCTGTACAGCGGCGTGCAGGACACCATGGAGACGAACTATCCCCGGCAGCTGTATCTCTCGGCGTTTCAGAGGAACGGAGAGGAGATCACGCACCTTTCCTTTGACGAGCTGAGCGGGATCGTGACCGAGGCCGCCGCGGAGACCGGCGTCGAGATCGAGAGCGTCGAGGAGGCGAGGCTTCTGGAGGTCTCCTACCTGCTGCGGGACGACCGGCTTCTCACCAAGACCGAGGTCGAGGGCGGCTGGGACATGGAGGAGCTCACCAGCGCGCTCTTTATCACCGAGGAGACCTATTCCCGGCTCCAGGGACAGGTCCTCTTTACGACCAACGAGCGGCGTCTGGACCTTGCGGAGGACGAGATCGCCTTCTGCACGATCTCTACCACGGCGGACAAGATCGGATACGCGCCGAAGACCCTGACCATTGACGGGAAGGAATACCGCGTCAAGGAGCTTCTCAACTATTTCCCGGTAAAATCCAATACGGGGACCGTGGTGAACACCGTCGGCGTCGTCTGTGCGGATGAAGCCGTACTGAACGACATTTATCTGGCGCAGAAGGCGGCCTACGGCGAATATGCCTCCGAATATACCAGCCGGATCGGCGTGCGCTTTGCCGACGAGGAGGCCGTCAGCGCCGTCGGCGCGGAACTCAGCAAGGCAATCGAGGAAAAGCTGGCGGCCGCATATTCCGGGGAGGAGCTCATCTTCACCCTCGACACCAAGTGGGAGGCGCTGCATAACGTGCTGGACATGTACGGCACCTTCCTGTTCCTCGGCATCCTGCTGGGCTTCGTCTGCCTGTTCTCCACCATCCTCATCATCTATTACAAGCAGATCTCCGAGGGCTACGAGGACCGGGAGCGATTTCAGATCATGGAGAAGATCGGCATGGAGCCCCGGGAGGTCAAAAGGGCCATCGGCAGTCAGCTCGTGCTGCAGTTCTTCCTGCCCCTCGTGACGGCGGCCGTCCATACGGCGGCAGCCTTTCCGATCCTGCTGAAGCTCTTGAAGATCCTGATGCTGACCAACACGCAGTTGTTCGTGATCTGTACCATCATCACCTTCGCGGTGTTCGCACTGGTATATGTGGCGGTGTATGCCCTGACGGCAAAAACCTATTATAAAATCGTTCATTAAGGCGAAATGGCCGCCCCAACTGCGGGGCGGCTGTAAGCCATTTCCCAAGGAGGGATCGATTTGTATCGAATATTTCTTGTCGAGGACGATTCCGCCCTTGCGCTGGAACTCAAGCGGCAGCTGGAGCAATGCGGGAACGAGGCGCGCATCGTGTCCGATTTCCGCGCTGTGCCGGAGGAAATCCGCGCTTACGATCCCCATCTCGTACTGATGGACATTATGCTGCCCTATCAGAACGGCTACCATTGGACGGCGGAGATCCGCAGATTCTCCACCGTGCCCATCGTGTTCCTCTCCTCCGCTTCAGACGGGATGAACATCGTCATGGCCATCAACATGGGCGGGGACGACTTCATCCCCAAGCCCGTGGAGCCGATGGTGCTGAACGCCAAGGTGCAGGCTGTTTTGCGCCGAACCTATGAGCTGCCCGGCAGCGCAGGAAGCATGGAGTTTCACGGCGCGGTGCTGAATCGGAACGATACCAGCGTGAGCGTCGGCGGCGAGCGAGTGGAGCTGACGAAAAACGAGTTCCGCATCCTGTGTACGCTGCTGGAAAACCGGGGGAAGATCGTCAGCCGGGACGCGCTGATGCTGCGGCTCTGGAACGACGACTGCTTCGTGGAGGAGAACACCCTCACCGTCAACGTGACCCGCCTGCGGCGAAAGCTGGAGGCCCACGGGCTGGCGGACGTCATCGTGACGAAGCCGGGAAGCGGGTATATCATCCCATGAAGATATTCCGAGAGGTTTTGCGGAGGAACCGAACGGCGGTCATCGGGTTCCTTGCCATGACGGCGGGATGCGCGGCGGTTTTTGCGCTGTACGGCATCCCGATGGAGCCGCTCTGCTACGCCGCGGTGCTGGCGCTGTCTTTGTTGGCGGCGCTGCTGCTGATCGACCATGCCCGTGAGAAACAGCGAAGCGCGGAGCGCTCTCGCGTTCGGACGGCGATCCTCTCCGAATGGCGGTCGCTGCCCGACGCACAGTCTCTTGCCGAAGAGGAGTATCATGAGATGATCCATGCGCTCGGCGTACAGCTTGACAAGCTGGCGGCGGAGGCCGACGCGGAGCGGCAGGACATTCAGGACTACTGCACCGCCTGGGTGCACGAGATCAAAACGCCTATCGCCGTGATGCGCCTGAAGCTTGCCGACGACACGCCGGAGCACCACGCCCTCGCCGTGGAGCTTACGCGCATCGAGCAGTATGTGGATATGGTGCTGCAATACATCCGCATCGGCAGCGAGACGAACGATCTGGTGATCCGGGAGTGTCCGCTGGATGAGTTGATCCGCGAGTCGGTGCGCAAGCTCGCGCCGCAGTTTGTGGAAAAGAGGCTGAGGCTCGTGTTTACGCCGACGGGAGCATCGGTCGTAACGGACGCGAAGTGGTTTGCCTGCATTCTGGATCAGCTTCTGTCGAACGCCGTGAAGTATACGCCGGCGGGTGCCGTAACGATCGGGATGCAGGACGGGCGGCTGACGATCTCCGACACCGGCATCGGCATCGCCCCGGAGGACCTGCCTCGCATTTTTGAGAAGGGCTATACCGGGATAAACGGCCGCCTGGGGCAGAAATCCAGCGGTCTCGGCCTCTATCTCGCCAAAAAGGCCGCTGACCTGATCTCCATTCCCCTGACCGCGGAGAGCACCGTCGGTGTGGGCAGCGCCTTCACCCTCGATCTGCGGCAGAGCGGGGGTTCGGCG
>CAJOIG010000143.1 GCA_905234575.1 uncultured Oscillospiraceae bacterium | reverse complement strand
AGGAGGGAGCTTATGGAGAAAAGGGACATTACAAGAAGGCAGTTTCTGAAAGGTTCGGCTGCCGGCGCGGTGGGCTTTGCGGCGCTGCGTATGTTCGGGACGAATGCCTTCGCCAGCGGGGAGGCCTCCGGCGGCCCGGGGGGCGCAAGCGGCGGGCCATCCGGTTTCAGCTTTGCCCAGCCGAAAAACGAAAACCATCTCATCTGGCAGCTCGACGACTGGAAGACGGCGCCGGACCCCATCCCGGAGCGGAAGATCACGGAAGAGCTGGAGACCCAGGTGCTCATCATCGGCGGCGGCTACGCGGGCAACGCGGCCTGCCTCGAGCTCAACGAGGAGGGGTATCAGGTCATCGTCGTGGAAAACCAGACCGAGACCTATTACGAGCTGCGGGGCGGCGACGAGGGCGTCATCAACTCCCGGTTCTGCCAGGAGTTCTGGGGCGCGCCGGAGGTGGACCCCATCGAGTTCTACAACAACTGGATGCTCAACTGCAACAACTACGCGAACCCTGAGCTTGTCATGAAATTCGCCCAGAACGGCGGCGAGAGCCTGGACTGGCACATCTCCCGCTGTACGGAGCAGCAGAAGCAGAGCTGGCAGGTGAAGTTCTGGTCCCACAACAACGAGGAGGTCCGTCCCCATGTGCTGGGGGAAATCGGCGGCCTGAAGTTCTGGGCGCCCACGCTGCACCCGGACCAGATGACGGTGTATAAGCTGAACCGGGCCTTCTGCGAGGAGCAGGGCACGCGGTATTTCTTCGACTGCCACGCCGAGCATCTCATCACCGACGACACCGGCGCGGTGAAGGGCGCGGTGATCTACAACAACGAGACGGAGGAATACTTCCGCGTCAAGGCCGACTATGTGGTGATCTCCACCGGCGGCTTCGGCACCAACGAGAGCATGATGCAGGACATGCTGGCGGACCTGTACGCCCAGATGCAGGAGCAGGACGAGATGGGGCAGATGGGCGCGGACCGGGACGGCTCCGGCATCGCCATGGCGGTGTGGGCCGGCGCGCAGCACGAGCAGTGCGGCGTCCCCACCATGGACGGCCGCCAGCCCTGGCTCACCGGCAACCCCGGTCTGACGGCGGCGCCCGGCCATCCCCAGGGGATCTGGCTCGACTGGCAGGGGCGGCGCTTCATGAACGAGTTCTGGGGGACCCTTGAGCACCGCAGCTTCCCCATGCTGCTTCTGAACCGGGAGAGGATGTACTGCATCTACGACAACAACCTTCCGGAGACCATGCAGTACGTTGCCCCGGCCCACGGCTCCACGGACCCGGCGGACAATACGCTCACGACCATCCGCCGGAAGATGGACGAGGCGTACCAGAACCGCGGTCAGGGCGCGGACATCAGCTCCGGCGAGATGGGCGGCTACAACATGCTCACCTACGCGGGGGACACCATCGAGGAGTGCCTGAGCTACATCCCGGACATGGACGAGCGTGTCAAAGCCAACATCGTGGAGAGCTGGAAGACCTACAACGAGATGGCTCACGCCGGGCGGGATGACGCCTTCGGCCGGGATCCGCAGGTGCTGTTTCCGCTGGACAACGGCCCGTACTATGTGCAGGTCATCGACAAACAGGCGGGCATCGGCAATTTCATGGTCACCGTGGGCGGCCTGTGGACGGACGGCGAGCAGCGGGTCCTGGGGCCGGACTGGAAGCCCATTCACGGCCTGTTCGCCTCCGGCAACTGCACGTCCGGCCGCTTTGGGCGGGATTACTTTACTCCGATGATGGGCGTTTCCATCGGCATGGCGGTGTGCCTCGGCCGGGAGTGCGGCCGCAGCATCGGCAAACAGATCCGGGGCGAGAACTTCTACCCGGACGAGCTGACATAAGGAGGGTATCATGGATAAGAAGGAGATCTCCCGCCGCAAGTTCCTGAAGGGCGCGGCGGCGGGCACCGTGGGCGTGGCGGCGGCGAGCGTCCTCGGCGTATCGGCTTTCGCGGCGCCGGACGCCGTCTCGAGCGCCAGCGTCACGGAGGAAAACGAATTCGGCCAGAAGGTCGTCCGCGTGCTGGACGGGGACGGCGTCACAAAGATCACGGACACCCTCTATTCCACCGGTACCTGGCGGCTGAAGCGGGAGCCCGTGGCGGAGAGCGCGATCACCGAAACGCAGGAGGCGGACGTCCTCGTCATCGGCAACGGCTACTCCGGCGCGGCCTGCGCCCTGTGGCTCGCGGAGCAGGGGTATAAGGTGCTCGTCCTCGAGAACATGGCGGAGGAGCGGTTCTCCCTCTTCGGCGGCGATCAGGCGGTCATCAACTCGAAGTACATCCAGGAGCACTACGGCGCGCCCGAGGTCGACCCGCTGGAGTTCTACCACAACTGGATGCTGAACACGAACAACTACTGCAACCAGGCGCTTTGCATGAAGTTCGCCCAGTTCTCCGGCGACAGCTTCGACTGGCACCTCGGCCATATCCCTTCGGATGTGGTGGACAAGATGTTCGTCGGCGCTCCGTCCTACTGGGACATGACGAAAAAGTCCATGCGGGAGGGGATGCTCGATAAGATCGGCGACCTGCGGTTCTACGCGCCGACCCTGCGCCCGAACCAGGCGACGGTGGCGAAGTATCACCGGGAGTTCATCGAAAACGAATCCGGCACCGGCTCGAAGCACATCTTCGGCTGCCACGCGGAGTATCTCGAGCAGGACGCGGACGGTACGGTTATCGGCGCGGTGGCGAAGATGAACGACACCGGCGACTATATCCGCGTCCGGGCCAAATACACCGTCATCGCCACCGGCGGCTTCGGCGGGAACATGGAGATGGTGCAGGACCTCCTGCCCGATATGCTGTACTTCATGCAGGACCACGACGCGCTGCACGCCCAGCAGACGGACCGGGACGGCTCTGGCATCGCCATGGCGATCCAGGCGGGGGCGAAGCTGGAGCAAGGGCCGATCCCCACGATGGACGGGCGGCTCACCTGGCTCAACGGCGGCCCCGGCCAGGGCGGCTCTCCCGGCCATCCGCAGGGCGTGTGGTTCGACAGCTACGGCAAGCGATTCCAGAACGAGTTCTGGGGCACCATCGAGCATCGCGGCTTCCCAAGCCTCTTCATGAACCGCGACACGATCTACTGCCTCTACGACAGCGACCTGCCCGAGCGGATGCGCCACGTCGCCCCGGCCCACGGCTCCACCGACCCCACCGAGGGGAGCCTCTCCGGATGGCGCTCGAAGCTCGAGGCAGCCTACGCCCAGAAGGGCGAGCTTTACAACGCCGGGCAGGGCATCTATCTCTACGCGGGCGATACGGTGGAGGAATGCTGCCGGTACGCCGGTATGAGCGACCGCGTGCGCGAGAACATCCTGGCGAGCTGGGCGCGGTACAACGAGTACGCCCACGCGGGCCGGGACGAGGAGTTCGGCCGCGCGCCGGAGGTGCTGTTCCCGGTGGAGAAGGGCCCCTTCTTCCTGCAGGTGGTGCAGGAAAACGCCCTCATCGCCAACTACATGGTCACCATGGGCGGCCTGTACGTGGACGGCGAGCAGCGCGTCCTCGGCGACGAGTTTTTGCCCATCCGCGGTCTGTTCGCCACGGGCAACACCACCGGCGGGCGCTTTGGCCGCGATTACTTCACCCCGACGAACGGCGTGTCCATCGGCATTGCCGTCTGCCTCGGCCGGGAGTGCGGCAAGTCCGTCCAGCGTCAGCTCGAGGGCGAGATCTGGTACCGGGAGGAGTCGGATAAACCTACCCGTTTTGAAATCGCCTCCGGCTCCGGCGAAGCCAGCGGCCCGCCGTCGTAACAGCTCCGGCCTTCATCCAGACTTATGGGTGAAGGCCGGCTCTTTTTTGCGGATAAGCATGCGATGGTGCGGCTTCGTTCGGCGTGACCATCGTTTTCCGTCTTCGGAATGCGCTGCGCGATTGACAGCGGCACGAGGATCGCTTATGCTGTATCCGTAACGGATCCAAATACAGGAACGGAAACGGAGGAGCCTCCAGGGTGCCCTGCGCCCGAAAGCCGCAGGGCGGCCGGGAGATCCCGTCAAAAACACGTTAAGGCAGGTCGATATGGGTAAAAAACATGATTCTGTGAAAGGCAAAACCGAGATGAAACGATTTTTTGTTCTGGCGGCCCTGCTCCTGCTGCTGACCGGGTGCGCCTCCGCGCCTCCGTCTGCGGAGGCCGGGACGCCGGACTCCTTCCGGCAGATCAGCCAGGAGGAGGCCATGGAGATAATGGCGGCGGACGACGGCCATGTGATCGTGGATGTGCGCCGGCAGGAGGAGTATGACGCGGGGCATATCCCCGGCGCGATCCTCATCCCGAACGAGACCATCACCGATGCCATGCCGGCGGAGCTGCCGGATCCAGATCAGATCATCCTCGTCTATTGCCGACGGGGGAACCGCTCCAAGGAGGCGGCGCAGAAGCTCTTCGATATGGGGTATCGGAATGTCTATGAATTCGGCGGGATCGAGACCTGGCCCGGCGAGATCGTAACGGAAGAGGGGAAGGATATGTCGGAAGCGGGATACGACGCCGTCCCGGCGGCGGTCCGCCCGGTCCCGGAGC
This sequence comes from uncultured Oscillospiraceae bacterium, assembly GCA_905234575.1. Lineage (GTDB taxonomy): Bacteria > Bacillota > Clostridia > Oscillospirales > Oscillospiraceae > CAJOIG01. The sequence continues at coordinate 80 of CAJOIG010000143.1, read as the reverse complement.
TGGTCATCGACGTGAACGGCCGGCAGTTCCGCGCCGCGCTGGAGGATAACTCCTCCGCGCAGGCGCTTGCCGAAAAGCTG
>CAJOIG010000142.1 GCA_905234575.1 uncultured Oscillospiraceae bacterium | reverse complement strand
CAGGTCCAGTTCCGCATGTCATAATCTTTCTATGACTTTATATTCATTGCCATTCACAAGTATTTGCATCGTTCGCTGTTATGTCTTTGCCGCAGATTCTCCCGCTTTTCTTGCTTCCGTCCCCATGATATGGTAGTATTCTCTTATCAGGAAAACCAATGGAGGTGACAGAGGATGAGCGAGGTGCCGAGCCCCAGGCTGCCGGGACCGGACATGGAGATCCGTCATACCATGTGCGACATCTGCACCCCCGGACCGCAGTGCGGCGTGGACGCGTATGTGCAAAACGGCGTCATCGTGAAGCTGGAGGGAACGGACGGGTTCCCCGGCAGCGACGGACGACTCTGCGTTAAGGGCGCCGCCGGACGGCAATTCCTTTACCATCCGGACCGCATCCGTTCGCCGATGAAGCGTGTCGGACCGAGGGGCAGCGGCGAATATGCCGTCATCTCCTGGGACGAGGCCCTGGATATATGTACCGAAAACCTCCTGAAACTGCGGAAAGCGGACCCGGACAGTGTCGTCTGGATGGCCGGATACCCCAAGTGGTTCCGCCCGTTCCTGCACCGCCTGGCCCATTCCTTCGGAACGGAGAATTATCTGACCGAGTCCAGCGCCTGCCACCAGGCGGAGGTCATGAGCCAGACCACGCTGTTCGGACGCACGATGAAGCTCTCGCTGAAGGGCGCGCATACGCTTGTCCTTTGGGGCTCTAATCCCCTGGTAAACTCCTTTCCTCTCGGGCGAACGCTCCGGCGCATGCACGAAAGCGGGTGCCGAATTCTTGTCATTGACCCGCGTCAGACACCCACCGCGCAGAGCCTGGCTGATCGGTATCTTCGCCCCCGGGTCGGAACGGACGCCGCCCTCGCCCACGCCATCGCAAACTGCATCATCCAAGACGGCCGGCATGACGCTGACTTTATCGGGCGCTATGTCCACGGCTTTGCGGCGTATCGCGCCATGGTATCGGCGTTTACGCCGGAGCGTGCCGAGGCCGTCACCGGCGTTCCCGCGGAGGAGATCCGGGAGCTTGCCCGTCTTCTGGGGGAGGATTCCACAGCCGTCATCCTGCCGAGCAACGCCCTCACCCATCGCCGGAACGGCTTCAACACCCATCGGGCGGTGCTCAGTCTCATGGTCCTGCTTGGACGGATCGACCGGCAGCCGGGCGTCGTGCCCATAAACGAGAGCTTCTGCCACTCCGACGGCGGCTTTGTCTCCCGGGAGCGCGAGTTCATCGACGAGCGCCGCCCGACCCGCTGCAAAAAAGCCGTCGGCGAGGAGCGCTTTCCCCTGTGGACGGACATCGTGGACGAGGGCCAGGGGATGGATCTCGTCCGTCAGATCGAGTCCGGCATCCCCTACCCCATCCGCGGCATGGCCTGCTTTGGCGTGAACGACCGGATGTATCCGGAGTCGCCCCGCTTTCTTGCCGCGATGGACCGAATGGATTTCATTCTTGCCGCCGACATCGTCTGGACCGATGTGTGCCGCCGCGCAGACATCGTGCTTCCCGCCTGCACATCCTATGAGCGCGGCGAAGCAAAATGCTACGCCGGGCGCTTCGTAAACTTCACAAAGCCCGCGATCCCGCCCCTATACGACAGCCGGCCCGACACCGACATCCTCTGCGAGCTCTCCGCCCGGATGGGCCTCGGCGACGAGCTCCTGGAAGCCGGATACGACGCCTGCATTCGGTACATTCTCGCTCCTTCGGGAATCACGGACTGGGAGGCGGTCAAGGACAGTCCCCTTCCGGTGCCCGCGCCGAACGCCGCGCCCTATGTGCCGGGATCGTACTTGAAGGACATCCCCACGCCCACGGGCAGGATCGAGCTGTACAGCGAGCTGGGTATACCGACCGGGGCGTTGCGCCGCTGCCGGAGTTTCAGTCCGAACCTGAGACGCCGGACTATCCCTTCACGCTGATTGCCGGAGGACGCCTGCCCTACACGATCCATTCCCGCGCGCACGAGATCCCCTGGCTCCGGGAGTTCCGGCCCGAACCCTCGGCGGAGCTCAGCGCCGACGATGCCGACACCCTCGGCATCCGCACCGGGGACGACATTGTGCTGGAGACCGCCGCGGATCGGATCACCGTCAAGGCCCTGGTCACTGAGACCGCGAACCGCGGGGAGATCCACATGATCCACGGCTATCGGGAGGCCAACGTGAACCGGCTCATCCCCCTGGACCACCTGGACCCCGCAACCGGGTTCCCGGGATACAAGCAGGTGCCCTGCTCCGTTCGGAAGGCAAAGGAGGGCGAGACATGAGGCACACCGTCGAGCTTCTGCCCGGTCGCTGCATCGCCTGCGGCGCCTGCGTCGTGGCCTGCCGGGATCAGAACAGCACCGGCCTTCCGCTGCGGCGCATCGAAATTCGCGAGGAAGGCCGCGGCCGTCAGGTCCGGTTCGCGTATCGCTCCGTATCCTGCCGGCACTGCGAAGACGCGCCCTGCCTTGCCGCATGTCCCGCGGACTGCATTTCCCGGGACCCGTCGACCGGCTTCGTCCTGCTCGACCCGGGCCGCTGCATCGGATGCGGGCGCTGCGCGGAGGTCTGTCCGGCAGGCGCTCCCATACCGGACGACGACGGGATCATGCACAAATGCGACGGCTGCGTCGATCGCGTCCGGCAGGGACTTTTGCCCGCCTGCGTCAAGGTCTGTCCCTTCGACGCCCTGCGGCTGGCTTCCCATCCGGAAAGCAACGGTTAGACTGGATTATTCCGGATGGATGCGGTATAATCGAACGAGAACCAAATCGGCCGCGTGGAACGGCCGTTTCAAAACACGGAGGAGCCTTATGGAACAGAAAAAAAGACTGGTCACCCGGAGCGATTTCGACGGCCTCGCCTGCGCGATGATGCTGCGGGAGCTTGACATCATCGACGACATCAAGTTCGTCCACCCGAAGGACGTGCAGGACGGCAAGATCGAGCTGTCCGCGAACGACATCACCACGAACCTGCCCTACGATCCGCGGGTCGGTCTGGCCTTTGACCACCACGAATCCGAGATCGACCGCCTGAAGGCCGAGGAGACCGGCGGCAAGCTCATCATCGATCCCAACGCCCGCAGTGCCGCCCGGGTCGTCTACGACTACTACGGCGGCAAGGAGGCCTTCCCACGCATCAGCGAGGAGCTCATGCGCGCGGTGGACAAGGGCGACAGTGCGGACTTCACCCTGGAGGAGATCCTCCACCCCACCGGCTGGGTGCTGCTGCACTACCTCATGGACCCGCGCACCGGGCTCGGGCGCTTCCGCCAGTTCCGCATCTCCAACTACGAGTTGATGATGGAGCTCATCAGCTACTGCATGGAGCATTCCATCGACCAGATCCTCGAGCTGCCGGACGTCAAGGAGCGCGTCGATCTCTACTTCCAGCAGGCGGAGCTCTTTGAGGCCCAGCTGCGGCGTATCGCCAAGGTCCACGGCAAGGTCGTCGTCCTGGACCTCCGGAACGAGGAGATCATCCACGCCGGCAACCGCTTCATGATCTACGCCCTCTATCCCGAGGCCCAGATCTCCGTCCATGTGGCCTGGGGCTTCCAGAAGCAGAACACCGCCGTCATGATCGGCAAGTCCATCCTCAACAAAGCGTCCGACGTGGACATCGGCGAGTTGTGCCTTGCCTACGGCGGCGGCGGACACCGCAACGCCGGCACCTGCCAGCTCGACAACGACCTGGTGGACGCCCAGCTCCCGAAGATCATCGAGGCTCTGAACGCCTGAACCCTCCTCCCCCGGCGAACCGCCGGGGGAGCTTTTTATCTATCGGCCTGGTCCAACTTGCAATAATTCACGCAATTTGTTATCCTGTGATCGAGGCGATCTATGTATTTAGATCCGGTGATTGCTTCAGCTGTCATACCGTCTCACTATCCTGTTTCAGAAAAAGGAGAAAACCGATGAAAAAAATCGCTTCGATCCTCTCCCTCCTGCTGGCGCTGGCAATGCTGCTCGCCCTGGCGGGCTGCGGGAGCAAACCGGCGGAGGAACCGGCTGCGGAAAGCTCCGGCATCGCCGCGGCGTCCGCCCTCCGCGCCAAGGGCCAGGAAAAAAACGTCGATCCGGCGCTGGCCGCGACTGCGGGAGAGTATTCCTTCTTCTGCAGCGTTTTCAGCCCCGCGTATGTCGTATCGATGCTTGGGCTCGACATCCCCGTGCCCGAGATCGAAGACCAGTATGTGAGCATGCCGGAGATGGAATCCTGGACCGTAACCCTGAAGGATGACGGGACCGGGTATCTGTTCTGGGGCGATGAAAACCAGGGCCCCATCGACTGGTGGACCATGGACGGCGAGGCTCTGCAGTTCCAGGCGGGCGTCTCCGTCGTGGACGGCACGATCCGCGGCGGCATCATGACGCTCATGATTGAGGAGGGCTTCTCCGCCTGCTTCGCCGCTCCGGGGGCGGACACCTCCGCCTACGCGCCGATCTCGGTGGACGAGTTGGCCTCCCGCATACTCGGGACCGCGCCCGAGGAACCGGCGCCGGAGCCGGAACCTGCCGCGGCCTGGCCGACCGAGGGCGAGTACAGCCTCTTCGCCGAGCAAAACCAGGGCTACCTCGCGGACGCCGGGGCGATCGGGGATACCTCGGTCCTCTCGCTGTATGCCGACGGGACCGGGTACATGACCGTGAACGAGAACGCCGAGGACATCACGTCCTGGACGGCGGAGGGCGGTGCGCTCAAGCTGAGCTTTTCCGACGGCAGTACCGCGGGCGCCGTCGTCCACGACGGGATCCTGGAGGTGGACATCTGGGAAAACGGGGAACTCATCCTTTTCTATGCCCAGGCGGGGGCGGACACCTCCGCCTACGCGCCCATGTCCCTGGAAGAGCTCCAGGCAGCCATGGCGGCGAACGTCCCGGATTCCCGGCTGTATGCCATGTACACCGGCCTGGATCCGAACGCCGGCATCCACCTGCGGTATGACATGCATTCGGACTACCTGGACTCCAACAGCTTCTTCGACGTCCACACCCGCGACGGCGTGTACTATTCCCACCGCGTCACGGAGGTCGCTGACGCCTCGGGGGCTGTCGTCACCTTCTTTCGGGACGGCACGGTCTACAACCTCTATCCCGACGAGATGCGCGGCAATGTCGCCACGGAGATCGATTCCGAGTCCCTTCAACAGAACATCCTCATGATGGACGGGCTCTACGCCGCCATGACCATGGCCGCCCCGCGCACGGATTACGCTGTGGAGACCCGGGAGGTCGACGGCGCTTCCTACACCGTCGAGATCTTCCCGGCACAGAGCGAATACCAGACCGCCGGCGCCTTCTACTTCCGGGACGACGGCACGCTGGCCTACTATCTCGAGACGCCCGCAGAGGCAAGCACCCTCGACATCGGTGAGAGCTTTTACACGGTCTACGCCATCGACGGCGCGGTGGACGACGCCCTGTTCGACATCAGCGGCTATACCATCGAATGACCCCATCCGACGCCCCCCAAAACGCCCGAACGGCCTGTGTCGTTCGGGCGTATTTTATACCCCTCTATTTGTGTACAAAAGGCTTTCCCGGGCTTGCGAAAGTCTATATGTTGTGTTATATTGACTATGATTATAGATTATAGATTTTTGTATCCGGTCCTTTTTTCCGACACGCCGTTTACGGAAAGGAAATCATCCATGAAAACAGGCTCCCTTTTCATAGATCACAGGCGTTTCCCGCGTCTACGGCGTACCCTCCCGCTCCTGCTGGCGCTGGTGCTGCTCCTTCCGGGGGCGGCGTTCGCCGCCGAGGGTCACGCGGAGTCGGAGCACATCAATTACATCGTGGACACCTTCAACGAGGAGAACGGTCTTCCCACCGGCGAGGCCAACACCCTCCTGCAGGCGGACAACGGGTACCTGTGGATCGGAAGCTACGGCGGGCTTCTGCGCTACGACGGCTCCTCCTTCACGGATTTCAGCGACCGTCTGATGAGCTCCGCGATCCGCGCCCTGTTCGAGAGCTCCGACGGCACCCTGTACATCGGAACGAACGACGCCGGCATGTACCGATTCCGGGACGACGTGTTCACGATGATCTCCGCGGAAAACGTGCACAGCTTCCTCTGCATCCGGGATTTCGCCGAGGCGCCCGACGGTACCATCTACACAGCCTCCACCTCCGGCATTGCCCGCGTGGACGGCGACACCCTCATCCCCTGCGCCTTTCCGGGGATGGAGGGCGAGCAGTTTCTGAACATCGCCGTGGACCGAAACGGCGTCGTCTGGGCCATGTCCGGCGGCGGCACGCTGTATCTCTTCCGCGGCAGCGAGTTTCTCTATACCATCGCCTCCGACGATATTCTTCCCGGCGGCATGATCTATTCCGTCGGCACCGACAAAAACGGCGTGATCTACGTACCTCCGCATGGCCTGCGAGGAGGAGGGACCGACCGTCCTGGCCGAGTATTCCACCGGGGACGTCACCACCATCAACCACCTGAACGCCGCGGACGACGGCACCGTGCTCGTCAGCTCTCTGAACGGCTTCGGATTTCTGGATGAGGACGGCTTCCACCGGGTCGACACCCCGGGCGGCAATCCGCTTTCCGCCAACTGGGCCGCCCTGGACCACGAAGGCAACCGCTGGGTGGCATCCTCGAATTACGGCGTGATCCGCTACACCGTGGGCTGCTTTGACAGCTGCAACTACAACTCCGATCTCGGCACCCAGACCGTGAACGCGGTCACCCGCTCCGGCGACCTTTTCTACATCGGCACCGACAACGGGGTCCTCGTCTTTGACCGGGACTGGCGTCCCGTCCAAAACGCGCTGACCGAGGAGGGGCAGGGCTTCCGGGTGCGGAACGTCACCGCGGACGCCGACGGCCTCGTATGGATGGCTACCTATTCCGAGCACGGCGTCATCTGCTACGACCCGAAGACCGGCGAGCGCACCGATTTCGGCGTGGCCGCGGGCCTCAACAGCGACAAGGTCCGCGTGGTATATCCTCTGTCCGACGGCCGGATGCTGGTGGGAAGCCAGCTCGGCGTGAACATCCTCGAGAACGGCAGGGTCACGGAGAGCTACGGCTCGGACTCCGGCATGGAGAACGCGTCCATCCTCTGCGCCATGGAGCTGAACGGGCGTGTTTATGTCGGGACCGACGGCAGCGGCATCTACGAGATCACCGACGACGGGCTCATCAATTTCGGCTTTGCGGAGGGCCTGTCCCAGGGCGTCGTGCTCCGCATGAAGCCGGACGCGGACGGCAGCGGGAACTTCTACGTCTGCGCGGGCGACAAGTTCTACTATTATGAAAACGGAAACTTCCGCGAGCTGACCGGAATCGACGTCGGCGCCGGCAGCATCTACGACGTATATGACGTGGACGGGCGCATCTGGCTCCTGCAGAACGGCGGAATCT
>CAJOIG010000141.1 GCA_905234575.1 uncultured Oscillospiraceae bacterium | reverse complement strand
GCGCCGACGGGGTTGAAGTACCGCAGGAGCACGACGCTGAGGTTCGGGTCCGCCTTGGCCGCGTCCCGGGCGATCTGCTCGATCATGAACTTCGTCCATCCGTAGGGGTTCGTGCAGTCTCCGGCGTGGGCGGTCTCCACGCAGGGGACCTGCGTGGCCTCGCCGTACACCGTGGCGGAGGAGGAGAAGATGAACGGCCCGACGCCGAACTCCGCCATGACCTCCAGCAGGGACAGGGTGGAATCGAGGTTGTTGCGGTAGTACATGAGGGGCTTTGCGACGCTCTCACCCACGGCCTTGTGCCCGGCGAAATGCATGACGGCGTCGGGCTTCACCTCCGCGAAGATCCGGCGCAGGGCGTCCTTGTCGCAGACGTCCGCCTCATAAAGCGGCATGGACTTTCCGGTGATCTCCTCGCAGCGGGCGACGGCGAGGGGACTCGAGTTGTTGTAGTTGTCGACGATGGCGACGTCGTAGCCGGCGTTCGCGAGCTCCACCGCGGTGTGGGAGCCGATGTATCCGGCGGCGCCGGTGAGAAGGATAGTCATGGCCGTACCTCTCCTAATATAAAGATTTTCTTAATCATACCATTGTTTTGCTCGGAATACAACGAAAAAACCGCCCGACGCGACGGTCGGGCGGGAAAGAGCGGGGAAGGGGGCCTCAGCGGGCCTCGAGGGGGACGTACTCCGTCCGCTCCATGACGGCGCGGTAGGCCGGGCGCATGATCCGGCCGCCGGTGAGGACCTCCTCCATCCGGTGGGCGCACCATCCCGCGATGCGGGCGATGGCAAACAGCGGGGTGTAAAGCTCGGCCGGGATCCTGAGCATGCTGTACACGAAGCCGGAGTAGAAGTCCACGTTCGCGCACAGGGGGAAGCCGTCCTTCTTCCGGGCCATGAGCAGCTCGATGCCGAGACGCTCGACCCGCTCCATGAACTCGAATTCCTCCAGGCGTCCGGTGCTTTCCGCCATGTCCCGGGCGTGACGGCGGATGGCGACGGCGCGGGGATCGGACAGGGTGTACACCGCATGGCCGAGGCCGTAGATCTTGCCGGAGCCGTCGCCGCCCTCCTTGTCGAGGAGCTTGCCGAGGGCGGCGCGGACGGCGTCGTCGTCGGTCTTGTCGTCCACGTTCTCGTTCAGCCAGCGGAACATCTCCATGACCTTGGCGTTCGCGCCGCCGTGCAGGGGGCCCTTCAGGGAGCCGACCGCGCCCGCGATGGCGGAGTAGGTGTCCGTGCCGGAGCTCGACATGGCGCGGCAGGTGAAGGCGGAGTTGTTGCCGGCGCCGTGCTCGGCGTGGAGGATGAGCATGAGGTCGAGCAGATGCGCCTCCTCGGGGGTGTAGCTCTTGTCCTTGCGGATGAGCCGCAGGAAGTTCTCCGCCAGGGAGAGCTCGTCCTTGGGCCGGTGGATGTAGAGGCTCTTGCCGTCGTAGACATGGCGCTTGACCTGGTAGGTCTGGGCCACGATGACCGGCAGCCGCGCGATGAGGCTCACGGACTGGGCCATGAGGTTCTCCACGGAGCGGTCGTCGGGGTTGTCGTCGTAGGTGTAGAGGGCGAGGATGCTGCGGGCCAGGCCGTTCATCACGTCGGGGCTCGGGTTCTTGAGGATCATGTCGTCAAAAAAGCCCGCGGGCAGGGGCCGTGCCTCTGCCATCATGGCGGAAAAGAGCTCCATTTCGAACTTCCGGGGCAGGGTGCCGAGCAGCAGGAGATACGCGACCTCCTCATAGCCGAAGGTGCCGGTCTTCCAGTGGCTCTCCACGATGTCGCTGACGCGGATGCCGCGGTAGAGGAGCTGGCCGTCCATCGGGACGCGCTCGCCGTCCTCCATGGTATAGCCGCGGACGCTGCCGATGCGGGTCGCGCCCACGAGAACGCCCGTGCCGTCCGCGTTGCGGAGGCCGCGATGCACGGCGCTCGTGAAGTACGAGTCCGGGATGGCATAGCGGTCGCCGGCGTCGGCGCAGAGGGCGGGCATGTATTTGTCGATGATGAATTTTTCCTCGGACATGGGTGTGCCTCCTTGGGGCAGGGTGTGCCTTTATTATAGACCGAATTAAAGAATTTGCAAGTTCATTTTTCGGAAAATTCACATTTTTGGCGTTTTGCGGGTTTCTGCCGCCGTTGATTCGAAATATTTGCAGGAAATGCACAAGAGAGTGTTCAAAAAAAGCGGGGATTTTGGAGCAAAAATGTGTTGTCCCCGGGCGCGTGCCGTTGTATAATCAAGGAGATACAAGAAGAACTACCGCTTTGAAAGAGGAAGGTCCCCATGATAAAGCTCATTGACAGACCCATCATGTGGCATGCGGGCGCGCCCGCCGAGGCGACGCCCGAGGCCGCGCGGGAGAAGACCATGTCCGCGAAGATCCTCGCGGCCCACGGCGGCGAGAGGATCACCTTCGACGCCCTGATCAGCCACGACATCACCTACGTCGGCGTCATCCAGACGGCGATGGCCTCCGGCCTGCGGGAGTTCCCCGTGCCGTACGTCCTGACGAACTGCCACAACAGCCTCTGCGCCGTCGGCGGCACCATCAACGCCGACGACCACGTCTTCGGCCTGTCCGCCGCCCGGCGGTTCGGCGGCGAGTACGTCCCGGCGAACATGGCGGTCATCCACCAGTACGCCCGGGAGCGCCTGGCCGGCTGCGGGAAAATGATCATCGGCTCGGACAGCCACACCCGCTACGGCGCCTTCGGCACCATGGGCTTCGGCGAGGGCGGCCCCGAGATCGTGAAGCAGCTCCTGGGCGATCCCTACGAGCTGCCCGCACCCCGGACGGTGCTCGTGTACCTCACCGGTGCGCCACGGCCCGGCGTCGGCCCCCACGACGCCGCCATCGCCCTGTGCGGCGCGGTGTTCGACCGTGGCTTCGTGAAAAACGCCGTGCTGGAGTTTGCCGGACCGGGCCTCAAAAACCTCAGCATGGACTGGCGCATGGGCCTCGACGTCATGACGACGGAAACGGCCTGCCTGTCGAGCCTCTGGCAGACGGACGAGCGCACGGAAGGCTGGCTTGCCCTGCGCGGCCGCCCGGACGACTATAAGCGCCTGGAGCCCGAGGACGGCGCGCTGTACGACGGCCTTGTGGAGATCGACCTGTCCGCTCTCGTTCCCATGGCGGCGCTGCCCTTCCATCCGTCGAAGGCCGTGCCCGTGGCGGAGCTTGCCGGGCGGACGGCGGGCCAGGGCGTCATCGCGGGCTGCGCCGGCGGCACGCTTCAAAATATTCTCGAGGCGGCGGCGATCCTGCGCGGCGGCAGCTGCGGCAGCGGCTATTTTGAGCTGTCCGTCTATCCCTCCAGCATGCCCGTGAGCCTCGCCGCCATGAAGGCCGGCGCGGCCCAGACGCTCCTGGAGGCCGGCGCGGTGCTGAAGCCCTGCTTCTGCGGCCCCTGCTTCGGCGCGGGCGACGTGCCCGCGAACGACACCGTCTCCCTGCGGCACTCCACGCGGAACTTCCCGAACCGCGAGGGCTCGAAGCCCTCCGACGGCCAGTCCGCCGAGGTCATCCTCATGGATGCCCGCTCCATCGCCGCCACGGCGCGGAACGGCGGCGTCATCACCCCCGCCACGGCGGTGGACTACGATCCCCCCGCCGAGTTCGACGACTACGACCCGGCGCCCTACGAAAAGCGCGTCTACCGGGGTTTCGGGCATCCGATCCCGGACGAGCCCCTGCGCTACGGCCCGAACATCCAGCCCTGGCCGGAGATCCCCGCCCTGCCGGAGGATTTGGAGGTCACCTTCGCCGCGGTCATCCACGACCCCGTCACCACGACGGACGAGCTCATCCCCTCGGGCGAGACGTCGAGCTACCGCTCGAACCCCCTGAAGCTCGCGGAGTTCACCCTCTCCCGCCGGGCGCCGGAGTATGTGGGCCGCTGCAAGGCCCTCATGGCCGAGGGCAAAGCCAGCGCCGTGTACGCCGTGAAGCCCGGCGACGGCTCCGCCCGGGAGCAGGCCGCCTCCTGCCAGCGGGTGCTGGGGGGCGGCGCGAACCTCGCCGTGGAGTACGCCACGAAGCGCTATCGCTCGAACCTCATCAACTGGGGCATCCTGCCCTTCACCTGGGACGGAGAGTTCACCTGGTCCGAGGGCGATGTCCTGCGGGTGCCCGGCATCCGGCAGGCCGTCGAGTCCGGCGCGGAGACCGTCACGGGGTATATCGGGGACGCCGAGCTGACCCTCGGGCTGGGCAACCTCTCGGAGAAGGAGCGGCAGATCCTGCTGGCCGGCTGCCTCATCAACTGGTACAAGACCTACGGGAGGACGTGATCCCATGGAAAAGCTGCGCATGAAAAACCCCATCGTGGAGATGGACGGCGACGAGATGACCCGCGTCATCTGGCAGCTCATCAAGGACGAGCTGCTGACCCCCTTCATCGAGCTGAACACGGAGTATTACGACCTCGGCCTTCCGAACCGGGAGGCCACGGACGACGCCATCACGAAGCAGGCGGCGGCGGCCCTGCGGCGCGTGGGCGTGGGCGTGAAGTGCGCCACCATCACCCCGAACGCGAAGCGCATGGAGGAGTACCGTCTCTCCCGGATGTACCCGAGCCCCAACGGACAGATCCGCTCCGCGGTGGACGGGACCACCTTCCGCAGCCCCATCGTCCTGCCCGGAACGACGCCGCTGGT
>CAJOIG010000140.1 GCA_905234575.1 uncultured Oscillospiraceae bacterium | reverse complement strand
TGACGGTGTTTCTCGGCTCGGCGGAGACCATCCTCGCCATGGAGCCCGCCAGCATGAACGCCGCGAAAAACGGCATCCTCGCGGAACTGTTCCCGGAGGTCCTGGACGTCTCCACGGACATCATGAGCGGCGACGACGTGAACGTCGAGGCGCTTATGGCTCTCGATCCCCAGATCGTCTTCTACAACGCGGGGAACGCCGCGCTGTGCGAGCGCCTGGAAAACGCCGGACTTACGGCAGTCGCCGTCTCCCCGACGAAGTGGCATTACGACTGCATCGAGACGTACGACCGCTGGATCGAGCTGCTCAGCGCGATCTATCCCTCGGCGGACGCCGGGACCCGCGTCCATGACTTCAGCACGCAGATGTACGATCTCGTCCAGTCCCGCACGGCGGAGCTGACCGACGACGAGCGGAAGAACGTCCTGTTCCTGTTCCAGTACGACGAGAACACCATGGTGACCTCCGGCTCGAGCTTCTTCGGCCAGTGGTGGTGCGACGCCGCCGGCGCGAAAAACGCCGCGAACGAGGTAGCCGCGGACAATTCGAACGCCGTCATCACCATGGAGCAGGTCTACCAGTGGGACCCGGACGTCATCGTCATCACGAACTTTACCAAGACCCAGCCGGACGATCTCTATAACAACGCGATCGGAGACGACGACTGGAGCACCGTTTCCGCCGTCAAAAACGGCGCGGTCTACAAGATGCCGCTCGGCACCTACCGCACCTACACCCCCGGCGTCGATACGCCCATGACCCTGGAATGGCTCGCTGGGCTGCTGTACCCCGAGCTGTTCCCGGAGTTCGACCTTGCCGCGGATGTCCGGGCGTATTACGCGGACCTCTACGGCGTGGAGCTCACGGACGCGCAGATCGAGGCGATGTATCATCCGTCCAGCGCGGCGGGTTCCTGGAAATGATCTTTCCCGGAAGGGAGGCGGTCCCATGGACCAGTGTCGAAAATTCCATTTCTGGATGGCGGTCCTGGCGGCGCTGATTCTCCTCGGCTCGCTGCTGGCTCTCTGCCTCGGGCAGTTTCGCATCGCGCCGGAACGGGTCCTGCGGGAACTCTTTGTCGAGAGCGGCGCGGACAATGTCCACACGACGGTCTTCAACATCCGTCTGCCCCGAATCGGCATGGCGCTGCTGGCCGGGGCGGGCCTTGCCGCCTCCGGCGCCGCGTTCCAGAGCCTGTTTGCCAATCCTCTCGCCACGCCGGACACTCTCGGCGTGGCGAACGGGGCTTCCTTCGGCGCGGCTCTGGGCCTCCTTCTGGGAGGCGGCGCCGCCGAGGTGCAGGGGCTCGCGCTCGTCTTCGGAGCGGCGGCGGTGCTTCTCGTGTTCGCCGTCACCCGGGGCATGGGCGAGCGCCGCCCTTCCATGCTCCTTGTGATCCTCGCGGGCATGGTCATCAGCTCGCTGTTTTCCGCGCTGGTCTCCCTCGTCAAGTACGTGGCGGACCCGCAGGATGTGTTACCTGTCATTACCTTCTGGCTGATGGGACGCCTCTCGGGCGTGACCCGGGCGTCCATGCTGCTGTCCGTGCCGCTAATCGCGGCGGGGACGCTGCTCATTTATCTTCTGCGCTTTCGGCTGAACGCTCTGTCCCTCTCGGAGGAGGAGGCCATGGCTCTGGGTGTGGATCTGCGGCGCTTGCGGGCCCTCGTCATCGCCGCGGCAGCCATGACCACGGCGGCCGTCGTCTCGGTCTGCGGCGTCATCGGCTGGGTGGGGCTTCTCATCCCGCACATCGCCCGCATGGCCTTCGGCAACGACAACCGCCGTGTCGTACCCTTTTCCATTTTGGCGGGCGCGCTGTTTCTTCTTGTTGTTGACACCGTCGCCCGCTGTGTGAGCGCAGCGGAGATCCCCGTCTCCATCCTCACCTCGGTCATCGGCGCGCCGGTGTTCATCCTGCTGCTGCGGAAGACGGGAGGACTGCGGATATGAGCCTTTCTGTGATGGGCGGCGCCTTCTCGTATCGGAAGGATATGCCGCTTCTGCAGGACGTCTGCTTTGACGTGGGCGCGGGGGAGGTCCTCGCCATCCTCGGCCCGAACGGCGTCGGAAAAACGACCCTTGTGAAATGCCTCCTGGGCTTTCTCCCCTGGCAGAGCGGTGAGACGACGCTGGACGGAAAGCCCCTCCGCGAATACCGTGGCCGCACCTTGTGGCAGCGGGTGGCGTACGTTCCCCAGGCGCGGCAGCCGGCCTTCTCCTATCGGGCGGAGGATATGGTCCTGTTGGGCCGGAGCCCGTACCTCGGGGACCTGTCCCTGCCCGGAAAACGGGACCGGGAGCTAGCGCTGGAGGCGATGGAGCTTACGGGCATCACGCATCTCATCGGCAAGAGCTGCGACCGGCTGAGCGGCGGCGAGCTCCAGCTCGTACTCATCGCCCGGGCACTGGCGGCGCAGCCGGATCATCTCGTTCTGGACGAGCCGGAATCCGGCCTCGACTTCCGAAACCAGCTCGTGGTGCTGGATCTCATCCAGCGCCTCAGCCGGGAAAAGAATCTGACGGTGGTGCTCAACACGCATTATCCCGACCACGCCCTGCGGACGGCGGACAAGGCGCTGCTGCTCTTCGGCGGCGGGACGTACCAGTTCGGCAGGACGTCCGCTATCCTCACGGAGGAGCATCTGCGTGCGCTCTTCGGCGTGGACATCGCTGTCTGGAATGCGCGTGTGAAGGAAAAGGACTATGCGGCGGTGATCCCGCTGGAGATCCTCGACGGAAAGGAGAATGAACGATGGACAAGACCCTGAGCGCAGCGCCGGTGTCCCGGCGGACGCATATCGGCTTTTTCGGTCGCATGAACGCCGGAAAATCCTCCCTCATCAACGCCCTGGCGGCCCAGCCTGTCTCGATCGTGTCTCCCGAGGCCGGTACGACGACAGACGTCGTCAAAAAGACCATGGAGATCCACGGTATCGGTCCCTGCGTCCTTCTCGATACGGCGGGCTTTGACGACGCGGGGGAGGTTGGCCGCCTGCGCGTGGCCGCCGCCCGGGACGCGGCGGAGTCCACGGACATCGCCGTGGTGCTCTTTTCCGAGGGTTCGGATTGGACCCCGGAAATGAGCTGGTTATCGTATTTCCGCGACGTCGGAACGCCGGTCCTTGCAGTTCTGAGCCAGGCCGACAAGCGATCCGATGCGGAAAACGCCGCTCTTTCCGCACAAATCGAGGCACAAGCGGGGATAGCTCCGCTGAGTGTCAGTGCTGTGACCGGGCAGGGCGTGGACGCGCTGCGCGAGGCTCTCATTTCGGCGGCGGCACACCCGGCGGAGAAGGCGTTCATCCTGGGCGATCTCGTCCGGGAGGGGGACGTGGTCCTCCTCGTCATGCCGCAGGATCCCCAGGCGCCGGAGGGACGGCTCATCGTCCCGGAGGTGCAGACCATCCGGGAGCTGCTGGACCGGCACTGCCTTGCCCTCTGCGTGCAGCTTGAGGAGCTTCCAAAGGCGCTTTCCAGTCTGCGGGAGCCGCCGGCGCTCATCGTGACGGACTCCCAGGTGTTCGACGCGGTATACGCGCAGAAGCCCGCCGCATCGAAGCTGACCTCGTTTTCCGTGCTGTTTGCCGCTTACAAGGGCGACATCGCCTATTATATCGACAGTGTCCGCGCCATCGAGACCCTGACGGAGCGCTCGAAGGTCCTCATCGCGGAGTGCTGCACCCATGCGCCGCTGGACGAGGACATCGGCCGGGTCAAGATTCCCCGGATGCTTCGGAGCCGGGTGGGGGAGGGCCTCACCGTGGACGTGACCGCGGGCAAGGCGTTTCCCGAGGATTTGTCGTCCTATGACCTCGTCATCCAGTGCGGAGGCTGCATGTTCAACCGTAAATACGTCCTGTCCCGCATTCGTCGGGCGAAGGACGCCGGTGTGCCCATGACGAACTACGGCGTCACCATCGCCTTTGTAAAGGGAATCCTGGACAAGATCGACACAGGGAGGAACGAAGCATGAACGAAACCGAAACGAGACTTGCCGTCATTGCCATCGTGGTGGAGGATTCCGCCTGCGTGCCGCAGCTCAACGCCCTCCTGCACGAGTACAGCGCGTACATCATCGGGCGCATGGGGATCCCGTATCCCGCCAGAGGCGTATCCCTCATCAGCGTCGCCATGGACGCGCCCTCGGACGAGATCAGCGCCCTCACGGGCAAGCTCGGGCGGCTGACCGGACTGACGGTCAAGACCGCGTATTCCAAGCTGTGAGCGCCCAGATCGAGCGCATCGACGCGCTGTATGAGACCGGGACCCTGGACCGGGATGCTCTTCGCGCGCTCATCGACGGACGGGATGCGGAGAGCGCGGAGTATCTTTTCTCTAAAGCCCGGATTCGCCAGCGGGATCACTTCGGCAACCGCGTGTATCTGCGCGGTCTCATCGAGTTCACGAGCTTCTGCCGCAACGACTGCTATTACTGCGGCCTGCGCCGCTCCAACCGGGATTGCGAGCGCTACCGCCTGACCGCGGAGGAAATCCTTTCCTGCTGCCGCACGGGGTACAGTCTCGGCTTCCGCACCTTCGTGCTCCAGGGCGGCGAGGACCTGCACTATTCCGACGCGGACGTCTGCCGGATCGTCGCCTCCATTAAGGCGGAATATCCCGACTGCGCCGTGACGCTCTCCATCGGGGAGCGCTCCCGGGCGAGCTATCAGGCGTATTTCGAC
>CAJOIG010000139.1:6439-14351 GCA_905234575.1 uncultured Oscillospiraceae bacterium | reverse complement strand
TTCGTCGCCTCCGGGCATGTGCTGGCCAATCCCCGCACGGCGAAGCTCATCGAGTGGGCCCAGGCCCCCATCGGCCGCATGAAGGGCACCACCGCGAGCGACACCGCCCTCACCGCCATCCGGCGGCTGAAAAAGGGCTTTTCCGTAGCCCTCTTCGCGGAGGGCAACCGCACCTTCAACGGTGTCACGGCGGACATCGTCGAATCCACCGCAAAGCTCGCCCGGGTCTCCGGCGCGAGCCTCGTCACCCACCGCTTCCGCGGCGGCTACCTCACGAGCCCCCGCTGGAGCGGACGGAGCGTCCGGCGCGGCCTCTTCACCGGGGAGATCGTGCATGTCTACTCCCCTGCCGACCTCAAGGCCATGACCCCCGCCGAGATCGCGGACGCCATCCGCGCGGACATCCACGAGGACGCCTATGAGACCCAGAAGCAGTGGCGCATCCCCTACAAGGGCAAGAACCTCGCGGAGCATGTCGAGCGCACGCTCTGCCTCTGCCCCGTCTGCGGGAAGCTCGGCACGCTGGAAAGCCGCGGCGACACCCTCTCCTGCACCGGCTGCGGCCTCAACGCGACCTACACCCCCGAGGGCTTCCTGGAGGGGGAGGGCCTGCCCTTCCACACCGTGCTGGACTGGGACCGCTGGCAGGCCGGGGAGCTGCAAAAGCGCGCCGACGCCGCTGGGGACGACTGCCTCGCCCAGGATACGGACATGGAGCTTCTCGAGGTGGCGGACGACTACACCGAGACCCCCGTCGTCCAGGGCCGCATGGCGATCTTTCGGGACCGGATGGAGCTGGCGGGGCGGATCATGCGTTTTTCCGACGTCTCCGGCATGAGCCTGAACGGGCCCCAGACCCTCATTTTCACTCTCCTTGGCCGGCATTACACCGTCAAGAGCCGCCGGGTGCGGAACCTGCGGAAGTATCTGACGCTGTATCACGCGATCACCGCGCCGGACAAGCTCATGAGCCTGTAAAACACAGCATAGAATCACCGCCCGCCGGGAGGCTTCGTTCCTCCCGGCGGGGCGTTTTTTTTACCGCGTCATGCGCTCGATGTATTCCTTTGGGTACTTGGGATTAATGTGCCGATAGACCGCGCCGTCCGGGCCCTCCAGCTTCGTGGACGCGCCCGCGCCCATGGCGAGGATCGGGCTGAGCTCCTCCATCATGAGGATGTTGTAGAGGTTCACGGTGCCGCCGCGCCGCCAGCCGACGTTCTCGAACCCGCCGGACATATACTTCTGCCGGTAGAGATAGTAGGGCACATACCCCGCGCCGCGCAGGCGCTCCGCGGCCTCGTCCACCATATGCCGCACCGCCTCCGCCCCCGGCAGGAGCTCCGGGCGCTCCGCGAGATAGGAGCCGTTTTTGATGGCGAGGGTGTGGACGGTGATGTTCTCCGGAGCCAGTTCCAGAACGACGTCGAGCGTCCGGGAAAAGCCCTTGGCCGTGTCCTTCGGGAGGCCCGCGATGAGGTCCATGTTCACCTGGAAATCCCCCGCCCGCCGCACCAGGGCCAGGGCGTCCAGCACGTCCTGCGCCGTGTGCTTCCGACCGATGGCGTCAAGGACCTCGTCCGACATGGTCTGCGGGTTCACGGACACCCGGGTAACGCCGTGGTCCTTCAGCACGGCGAGCTTCTCCGCCGTGATGGTGTCGGGCCGCCCCGCCTCCACGGTGTACTCCCGAAGGGCGGAGAGGTCGAAATGCGCCGCGAGCGCTTTACAAAGCCTCTCGAGCTGCGCCGGGTCCAGCGTAGTGGGCGTGCCGCCGCCGAGATAGAGCGCCACGGGCCGCTGCCCGCTCTCCTTCGCCCGCCGCCCGGTCCGCTCGATCTCCGAGAGCAGCGCGTCGAGATACGGCTCGACGAGCTTCGCGTTCTTCCCGACGGCGTTCGAGATGAACGAGCAGTACGCGCAGCGGGTCGGGCAGAACGGGATGCCGACATACAGTCCCACATCCCCGGGATGGAGGCTGTTTTTCGCGGCGATGGTGTGCCGGGCCGTGACCTCGCACAGGGCCGCCCGGTCCGGGTCCACGTCGAAGTCCCGGGCGAAATCCTCCGTCGTTTTCCCCTCCGCGAGATACCGGGCCATGAGCTTGCCGGGCTTCACGCCGGTCAGCGCGCCCCAGGCGGGCTTCGGGACGCCCCAGGCCAGCGCCGCGCGGTAAAACGCCATTTTGAGCGCGTGCTGCTCCTGCCGCACCCGCTCCCGGTCGGAGTCGTACGGACGCACCGCCGCTTCCGCGGACGCGGTCCGCCCCTCCCGCACGAGCACGCAGGACGCCTCCCCGTTTTCGAGCCGCAGCTCCGTCCGGTCTCCCTCCGGCGCGCCGCCGGGATAGACGGGGCGCTCCGCCGGGAACAGCGTGAGCAGCATCTGCTCCGCGGCGTATTTATAATTGTGTCCGGTAAAAAACAGCTTCATGACGGCCTCTTGACAATTAGTATAAATAAAGTATATCATACTCCCGGTGCGAACGCATCTATTTTCTTACGTCTTTCAGGAGAATCGTCCGGCATGAATACGAACACCGACATCGTCATCGTGGGCGCGGGCCCCGCGGGCATTTTCACCGCCATTGAGCTTCTGCGCCTCGGCAGCCATAAAAAGATCACCTTTCTCGAAAAGGGCAAGGCCGTCGAGGACCGCCGCTGCCCCAAGGCCGTCACGAACAAATGCATGAACTGCAAGCCCTACTGCGCCATCACCACCGGCTTTTCCGGCGCGGGCGCGTTCTCGGACGGCAAGCTCTCCCTGTCCTACGAGGTGGGCGGCGAGCTGCCCGCCCTCATCGGCGCGAAGCTCGCCCAGGATACCATCCGCTACACCGACGGCATCTATCTCGAGTTCGGCGCGGACGAGCACATCGAGGGCGCGGAGGAGACGGAGGAGATCCGCGCCATCCGCACCCGCGCCATCCAGGCGGGTCTGAAGCTCGTCTCCTGCCCCATCCGCCACCTGGGCACGGAAAAGGCCCACAGGCTCTACGAGGACATCGAGCACTGGCTCCAGGACCGGGGCGTGGAGATCCTTTTCGACTGCGAGTGCACCGGCCTTCTCATCGAGGACGGCCGCTGCCGGGGCGTCACCTACGCTGACCGGCACAGCGAGCACACGATCCACGCCGCCGAGACCGTCGTCGCCACCGGCCGCCGGGGGGCGGACTGGCTCGAGGGCATGTGCTCCACCTACGGCATCGACCACGTCCCCAGCACCGTGGACATCGGCGTGCGCGTGGAGGTCCGCAACGAGATCATGGAGACCGTGAACCGGGCTCTGTACGAGTCGAAGCTCATCGGCTACCCCGCGCCGTTCAAAAACAAGGTCCGCACCTTCTGCCAGAACCCCGGCGGCTTCGTCGCCCAGGAGAACTACGACAACGGCCTCGCCGTCGTGAACGGACACTCCTACAAGGAGCTCAAAAGCGAGAACACGAACCTCGCCATCCTCTGCTCCCACAACTTCTCCGTACCCTTCAACCAGCCCATCGCCTACGCCCAGAAGGTCGGCGAGCTGACGAACATGCTCGCGAACGGCCAGCTCCTCGTCCAGCGCTTCGGCGACATCCTGGACGGCAAGCGCACCTGGGACAAGGAGCTCCAGCGGTCGAACGTCGTCCCCACCCTGCCGGACGCCGTTGCGGGCGACATCACCTCCGCCATGCCCTACCGCGCCATGATCAACATCATCAACTTCATGCGGGCCATGGACCACGTCGTACCGGGCTTCGCGGCCTACGAGACGCTGCTGTACTCCCCGGAGCTGAAGTTCTACTCGAACCGCATCAAAATGGACGCGGACTTCAACACCAACGTCACCGGCCTGCACTGTCTGGGCGACAGCTCCGGCTGGACCCGCGGCCTCATGATGAGCTCCGTCATGGGCGTCCTCATGGGCCGGAAGCTGGTGTAACGGTACGTTTTCCCGCAGCCTATTAAAAGCTGCGGGATTTTTTCACCCAAATCGGTTGACATGAGTAAACCTTTCATGCTATAGTCGGTTTACCACAGTAACACAATTCGGAAAGGAGTCCCCTTATGGATAAGACGATATACGCCGGAGAGTGGAAGCTCATGGAAAAGCTCTGGGACGAGGCGCCACAGACGCTGATGCAGCTCGTTCATACCCTCTCGGCGGAGGTGGGCTGGTCGAAAAGCACAGTGGCGACGATGGTGCGCCGGATGGAGGCCAAGGGGCTTTTGCGGTTCGAGGACGGCGGTAAGGCCAGGTATATCTGGCCCGCCGTGACGAGGGCCGACGCCGTCGCCGCCGAGACGGACGGCCTCGTGGACAAGGCGTTCCGAGGCCGGCCCGGACTACTCATGGCGTCGCTGATCGAGCAGAACGAGTTCTCGCCGGAGGAGATCGACGAGCTCTACGCCCTGCTGCGAAAAGCGGAGGAGGCGCGAAATGCTTGAGATTCTGATTTCGTCGTCGGTGCTGATCCTGGTGCTGGCGATCCTGCGGCTTGTCCTGCGGAACAGGATTTCTGCCCGGCTCCAATATGCTTTATGGCTTCTGGTGCTGGTGCGGCTTCTGGTGCCGGTGAGCTTTTTCCAAAGCCCTGTCAGCGTGGCCGCGCCGGTGACGGAATCGGCACGGGCGTACTCGCTGCAGACCGGGGCGCTGCCGACCGATGCGCTAAACGAGTCCGTCACGCTGCGCCTCCATCGGATAGGCGTGCACCCGGAATGGTCTGAGTATATCGACGGAAGCTCCCGGGAAACGCAGTTCTATTCGGTGCGGCAGATCGGGCATCTTGTTTGGTATGCCGGCAGTCTCGTCATGGCGGTCTGGTTCCTCTTTGTGAACCTGCGGCTTGCCCGGCGGCTGAAAAAGAACCGCACGCCGTATGTCTGTCCTTCCGTCCTGCCGGTCTATGTGACGGAAGTCGTCCCCTCCCCCTGCCTGTTCGGGCTGGTGAGGCCGTCGATTTATCTGACGGAGCGCGCGGCAGAGGACGCGGACGGGGCCCGGCAGATCGTCACCCACGAGCTGACGCACTACCGCCACGGCGATATGATCTGGGCGCTTCTGCGGAGCGTGTGCTTAGTGGTCTGGTGGTTCAATCCCCTCGTATGGCTCGCGGCGGCGCTCTCCCGACGGGACTGCGAGCTCGCCTGCGATGAGAGCACGATCAAGGCTCTCGGGGAGGACGCCCGTTTTGACTATGGCCGCACCCTCGTCGGCATGGCCGCAATCGGCGCAAGCCCGTCCGATCTTCTCTGCGGCGCCACGACCATGACCACGGGCAAGAAGTCGCTCAAAGAGCGCGTCGCCCGCATTGCCAATGCGCCGAAGATGTCGGTGATCGCGGTGATCCTCGCTTTGTGTGTCGCCGCTGTCGCCGTGGGATGTACCTTCTCCGGGAAGGAGGAAAAAACGCCTGCCGAGCCGGAGACCGCCGTCGAGGTCCCCGCGTCAGCCTCCGCCACAGACGCGGAGGGCCTTCCGGCGGCGTATTCCGTCACGATCCGCGACCCCGATTCCGGGGACGTTCTCACGGAGACGCCCGCTGACGACGGGGAGCTTCGAGAGCTGTATGCCGTGTACAGCGCGCTCAAAACGCTTGCGCGGCCCCTGGACACAAGCGACGTTTTTTCCGACACCGAAATGTCGTATGACGTGCGCTTTTACGACGACGATACCTACATCGGTTTTCGGATGTGGGAGGACGGGACGTTCCTGCTGTTTGACGTGAAGCTCGGCGGAAATCCCACGGGCGTTGGTGAGTCGCCGATATATGCTGAAGTCATCGAGGATATTCTGGACAAATATCATAGTGAGAGTGCGGAAGCGGTGTTCGTCAGCGGCGAGCCCCTCGGCGGCTATGACCGGGCGTACTGGGAGGAGGTGGACCGGGAGTTTGCGAGCTTCCTCGGCAGCGACGATGTGGAGCTGTACATTTCGGAAGACTTCGACGAGGCCCTGCCAGAGGACGACGTTTTCGGTCCGCTGACGCTCGCGGATTACATCTACGGCACGGACAGCTGGAAATTCACCTACGACAGCGAGACCATGGCAAACGCCCCCGAGGCGACCATCCTCGTCCGGGACGCCGACGGGCGGGAGCTCTGGATCATGGACGACGCGGACGCGCTGATGATCAAGGAGGCCGACGGCAGCATCACCTGGGTCCAGTACGCGGAAGACCCCGTGGACTGCGCGGACATGATCCGGCATCTGCTGCCCTGGGCGCGCAAGGAGTACCCCTCCGAGGAGGCGATGGCGGCGCAGCGGGCCGAGGCGCGGCAGACCGTGGTGCGGGACACTCTCGGGACGCTGGGACGTTTCGGGCTGACGGGGCTGGAGCCCTTACAGCTCGATGGTGGCATCGCCACCCCCTTCTGGGCGGACTACACCGATCCGCGGGACCCCGCCGGGCCATACGTCACGCTGTTTTATGGCACGGACGACATGAGCGCCGACCTGCGCTACGAGCGCATCCGGTGGAACGGCGACGAAAACCAGCCCCTGGGCGCGGAGAGCCTGGCGCTGTGCCGCGGCTTCTTTGCCGAGACCGAGACGGTCACGGATGTGAAGGTGGGAGCCATGAATGGCTTTGTCACGGACGGCAGCATCTACGCGGGACCGCGCATCGTCTGGTACGACGCGGACAACGACCTGCTGTTTTCCCTGATCGCCTTCCGCTTCGATACGGGAGAAGGCTATACGCCCGCCGAGCTCACCGCCCTGGCGGAGAGCGTCGCCCCACAATAAAAAGACATCCCCGGCGGAGCCTTGCGCCCTGCCGGGGAGTTTTCATGCCTTTTTGAATTGCAGCAGTCCCTCGTTGTGGGCGAGGGCGGTGAGGTTTTCCCCCTCCTCCGAGCGAACGGTCCGGGTCCGGCGGGTCCGCGGCGACGTCGCAGAAGTGCGCGGCAAGCGTCGTGCCGAAGACCATGCCCACGGGCTCGCCCGCGGCCTTGCGCCGAAAAGCGGCAAGGCATTCCTCCGCGCCGCCGAGGACCGTCGTCTGGCCGGGCTCCGTGAAGCCCTCCCGCTCCGCGAGGGAGGTCAGAACGGCAAGAACGTCGGACTCCTCGGCCCGGGCCAGATATACGCGCCGGACGGGGCCGTTCCCGCCCCAGGGGACCCGGGGAAAGTATTTCTTTTTCAGCGCTTCCGTATCCATGCCGTCATTATACGTCGTACGATGAAAAAAAGCAATCTTGCGATGCGGGGACATTTCGGGTATAATAGCGGGGTTATGAGAACGTATGACGCCGGACAATGCGATATCGCCGTGATCGGCGCGGGGCACGCGGGCATCGAGGCCGCGCTGGCCGCCGCGCGCCTGGGGCTGGACACGGTCTGCTTCACCGTGAGCCTCGACGCCGTGGGGAATATGCCCTGCAACCCCGCCATCGGCGGCACGGGCAAGGGCCACCTCGTCCGGGAGCTGGACGCTCTCGGCGGGGAGATGGGCCGGGCCGCGGACAAAGCCTGCATCCAGTACCGGATGCTGAACCGGGGCAAGGGCCCCGCCGTCCACTCTCTCCGGGCCCAGGCCGACCGCCGCCGCTACCAGGAGGTCATGAAGCAGACCCTGGAACGGCAGGAAAACCTGCGCCTCAAGCAGGCGGAGGTGATCGCCGTCGGCACGGAAGACGGTCAGGTTTCCTCCGTCACCACGGACAAGGGCGCGGTATACCGCACGAAGGCCGTGGTGATCGCCTCCGGGACCTACCTCGGCGGGCGGACCATCACCGGCGAGGCGGTGCGGGACTCCGGACCCGACGGGCTCGCCGCCGCCCTGCCCCTGACGGACTGCCTGCGGGCGCTGGGCCTGCGGATGCGCCGCTTCAAGACCGGCACGCCCCCGCGCGTCAACGCCCGGACGGTGGATTTTTCCAAAATGGAGATCCAGGTCGGCGATGAGGACATCGAGCCCTTCTCCTTC
>CAJOIG010000139.1:0-6421 GCA_905234575.1 uncultured Oscillospiraceae bacterium | reverse complement strand
TGCTGGCTGACCTACACGAACACCGATACCCACCGCATCATCCGGGAGAACCTCGACCGCAGCCCCCTGTACTCCGGGGTCATCGAGGGCGTCGGGCCGCGATACTGCCCCAGCATCGAGACAAAGATCGTCACCTTCCCGGACAAGACCAGGCACCAGCTCTTCATCGAGCCCATGGGCCTGAACACGGAGGAGCTCTACATCCAGGGTCTGTCCTCCAGTCTGCCGGAGGACGTGCAGATCGCCATGGTCCGCACCATCCCGGGTCTGGAGCGGGCGGAGATCACCCGCCCGGCCTACGCCATTGAGTACGACTGCCTGGACCCGACAGAGCTCTCCGCCGCGCTGATGTGCAAGAAGGTCCCGGGCCTTTTCGGCGCGGGGCAGTTCAACGGCTCCTCCGGATACGAGGAGGCCGCCGCCCAGGGCCTCGTGGCGGGGGTGAACGCCGCCCGGTACGTCCGGGGGGAGGCCCCCTTCCTCCTCCGACGCTCGGACGGATACATCGGCACCCTCATCGACGATCTCGTCACGAAGGGCACGAACGAGCCCTACCGCATGATGACCTCCCGCTCGGAATACCGCCTGCTCCACCGGCAGGACAACGCCGACGAGCGCCTCGCCGCCCTCGGACACGGCATCGGGCTCGTCACGGACGAACAGCTTGCCGCGGTGGAGGCGAAATACGCCGCCGTGGACGCGGAGCTCGAGCGTCTGCGGAAGGTACGGCTGTACGACCTTCTGAAGCGTCCCGAAAACAGCTACGCCTCCCTCGCGGAGCGGGACCCGGACCGGCCGGACCTGCCCGCCGCCGTCACAAGGGCCGTGGAGATCCGGGTGAAGTACGAGGGCTACATCCGCCGCCAGCAGAAGGAGATCGAGCAGTTCTCCCGCATGGAGGACCGGCCCCTGCCGCCGGACCTCGACTATGCCGTCATCCCCGGCATCCGCACAGAAGCCCGGCAGAAGCTCGGCGCCATCCGGCCTCTCAGCTTCGGGCAGGCCGGGCGCATCTCCGGCGTCTCCCCCGCGGACCTCACAGCCCTCATGATCTGGCTCGAAAAGGACAAATGACCAAAACCGCCGCATCCCTCCTCGGACGCGGCGGTTTCATATTTATCTTCATCCAAAAGTGATCTCGAGCGCGAAGCGGTCCTTGCTTGCACAGAACAGGTGCTCCTCCGTGAGCTCCCAGTCGAGCGAGAGCTCCTCATCCGCGAAGGTCTCCCGGCGGTAATCGATCCGCAGGGCGGTCATGGGATGGCTCTCGTGGAAGGCGCGAGGGGCCAGGTCCGTCGCCCAGTCCACATACCGGGTGTTCGTCAGGTGCCCGTTGAGGTCGAGCTCCGAAAACTGCACCCGGCGGGTCGCCTGCCGGGGATGCTCCGGCTGGCGGATCGCCCGCATGCGCGGCAGGGGCGCGTTCTCCGGCTCCGGGCTCGGCAGCGTGATCCGCGGCACCCGGGCGCTCATCATCGTGTGGGCCGACAAGTCCGACAGCACCCACATGGAGCAGCCCCGGACGAGCTCCGTGCCGTCCGCGGCGAGGATGTCGTACCGGAAGGGATAGATGCCCGCCCGGCAGCGCGCGGCCCAGCCCCGGACCGTAACGGTCTCGGCGTGGCGGGGCAGGCGGGCCGCGACCGTGACCTCGAGCTTCGCCGCGACCCAGCCGACGCCCTTTTCGAGCATGGCGTCGAGGCCGACTCCCCAACCCTCCGTCAGTACCTCGGAGCTGTCCTGGAACAGAGCCAGGATCGCCGAGGGCTTCAGGCGCCCGAAGGTGTCGCAGTCCCGCATGAGGATCGTGTATTCCTTTTGATAGAGCAGAGAATCCATAAGCGTCTCCGAAAAAACAGGCGGAAGCATCTGCTTCCGCCTGTTGGATTTTGTCTGAATCAGCCGTTCACCATCTTGGCGACTTCGGCGGCCAGGTCGTCCTCGCGCTTGGCGATGCCCTCGCCCTTCTCGAAGCGGACATAGCCCTTCACGGCGATGGGAGCGCCGACCTGCTTCGCCACGGCGGCGACGTGGGCCGCGACGTCCTCGCCCTCGCCCTTGACATACGCCTGCTGCAGGAGGCAGATCTCCTTGTAGTACTTCTCGATGCCGCCCATGACGATCTTCTCGATGATCGCGTCGGGCTTCTTCGCGTTCTTCGGGTCCTGCTTCGCGGCGGCGAGGCGGACTTCCTTCTCATGCTCGATGAACGCGGAGTCCACAAGCTTGTCGAGGTACTGGGGGTTCATGGCGGCGATCTGCATGGCCACGTCCTTGCCGAGCTCCACGACGGCGGCGTCGGTGGAGGCGGTGTCGAGGTTCACGAGGACGCCGATCTTGCCGTTCATGTGGACGTAGGGGACGGACAGGCCGCCCTCCACGCGCTCGAAGCGGCGGATCTGGATGTTCTCGCGGATGGAGAGGAAGAGCTCGTTCTTCGCGTCGGCGACGGTGGTGGCGCCGTCCACCCACTTGCAGGCGGCAAGCGCCTCCACGTCGGCGGGATTTTCCTTCGCGATGACGACGGCGAGGTCCTTCACGAACTTCTGGAAGAGCTCGTTGCCGCCGACGAAGTCGGACTCACAGTTGACCTCGACCACGACGCCGATGCCGTCCACGACGGCGGCGTAGGCCATACCCTCGGCCGCGACGCGGTCCGCCTTCTTGGCGGCGCCGGCGAGGCCCTTCTCGCGCAGATAGTCGACGGCCTTGTCCATGTCGCCGTCGCAGGCCTGCAGGGCCTTCTTGCAGTCCATGAGACCGGAACCGGTCATCTTACGCAGCTCGTTAACGGTTGCAGCGGTAATAGCAGCCATGATCTTATTCCTCCTTCGCGGCTTCTTCCGCCGGGGCTTCCTCGACCTCGGCGTCCTGGCCCTGACGGCCCTCCTGGATCGCATTCGCCATGGTCGCGGAGATCAGGCGGATGGCGCGGATGGCGTCGTCGTTGCCGGGGATGACGTAATCGACCTCATCGGGATCGCAGTTGGTGTCGACGATCGCGACGATGGGGATGTGCAGCTTGCGGGCCTCCGCGATGGCGTTGTGCTCCTTGCGGGGGTCGATGACGAACAGGGCGCCGGGGAGCTTCTTCATGTCCTTGACGCCGCCGAGGTACTTCTCGAGCTTTTCCTGCTCCTTCATGAGCTTGATGACTTCCTTCTTGGGAAGCATGTCGAAGGTGCCGTCCTCGGCCATGCGCTGGAGCTGGGCCAGGCGGTCGACGCGGGAGCGCATGGTCTTGAAGTTCGTGAGCATGCCGCCGAGCCAGCGGGAGTTCACGAAGTACTGACCGACGCGGGACGCCTCCTCGCGGACGGCGTCCTGGGCCTGCTTCTTCGTGCCGACGAAGAGCAGGGACTGACCGTTCTCGGCCAGGGTGCGGACGAAGGCGTAGGCCTCCTCCAGCTTTTTGACCGTCTTCTGAAGGTCGATGATATAGATGCCGTTGCGCTCGTACTCGGCCATCTTGGGGTTCCAGCGGCGGGTCTGGTGACCGAAATGCACGCCGGCCTCGAGGAGCTGCTTCATAGAAACTACTGCCATTACGTTTTTCCTCCTTGTTTTTCAGTTTTACCCTCCGGACGCGTCTTCCTTACGACCATCCCATCGGAACAGGGTCGCGCGTCGGCGTCCGTGCGTAATAGGCAAGCCCATGTATTATACCAGCGAGTTTCCCGGTTTGCAAGGGGTTTTGCCGGGTTTTTTCGCAAAAATCGCCCGTTCGGGCCACATATTCCCCCGGG
This sequence comes from uncultured Oscillospiraceae bacterium, assembly GCA_905234575.1. Taxonomy (GTDB): domain Bacteria; phylum Bacillota; class Clostridia; order Oscillospirales; family Oscillospiraceae; genus CAJOIG01. The sequence continues at coordinate 2,675 of CAJOIG010000139.1, read as the reverse complement.
AGCGTCGCATAGACTCTACCAACATCGTTCGGGAGTGAGTCGATTTGCGCGAGGAGCTTTCCCAGCGGGCCGCGGAGCTGGCCCGGTACATCATCGAAAACGGCGCCACCGTGCGGGACGCAGCGAGGCGCTTCGGCGTCAGCAAATCCACCGTGCACAAGGACCTGAGCCAGCGGCTCCGAAGCGTGGACCGGAGCCTGTACGAGCAGGTCCGGACCGTGCTGGACCGGAACAAGGCCGAGCGCCACCTGCGGGGCGGCGAGGCCACGCGCAGGAAATATCGGGGGTGACCTTCGGAGAAGGGCGCTGTCTTCGGACAGCGCTCCTTCTGATTCTTGACAAGCTCCGGCGGGAAGTGTTACTTTATTCGAGTACGACTTTGAGAGGAACGATCCATGGAAACAACGGAAATCTACGCCGCGCTCGGCATCGACCCGCGGGTGACGCGCTTCGGCGAGCGCGTGCTCGCCTCCCTGCGGGAGCGGTTCGACGGCATCGACGCCGCCGCGGAATACAACCAGGCCAAGGTCCTGGAGGCCATGCGGAAAAACCGGGTGAACGCCCAGTGCTTTGCCCAGACCACGGGCTACGGCTACAACGATACGGGCCGGGACGTGCTCGAGCGGGTCTACGCCGACACCTTCCGCACCGAGGCCGCCCTGGTGCGTCCGCAGATCACCTGCGGCACCCACGCCCTGGCGCTCGCGCTCTCGGCAAACCTCCGCCCGGGGGACGAGCTCCTTTCCCCCGTGGGCGCGCCCTACGACACTCTGGAGGAGGTCATCGGCATCCGGCCCTCCCCCTGCTCCCTCGCGGAATACGGCGTGACCTATCGGCAGGCGGATTTGCTGCCCGACGGCTCCTTCGACTATGACGCCATCCGGGCCGCCATCACGGACAAGACCCGCCTCGTCACCATCCAGCGCTCCAAGGGCTACACCACAAGGCCGAGCTTTTCCGTCGCGCAGATCGGCGAGCTCATCGCCTTCTGCAAGCGCGTGAAGCCCGACGTCCTCTGCATGGTGGACAATTGCTACGGCGAATTCGTGGAGCCGGTCGAGCCCTCGGACGTGGGCGCGGACATGATCGTCGGCTCCCTCATCAAGAACCCCGGCGGCGGCCTCGCCCCCACGGGCGGCTACATCGCGGGCACGGCGGCCTGCGTCGAGCGCTGCGCCTACCGGCTCTCCGCGCCCGGTCTCGGGCAGGAGGTCGGCGCGAACCTGGGCCAGCTCCCCGCCATGTTCCAGGGCTTTTTCCTGGCCCCGACGGTCACGGCGGGTGCCCTGAAGGGAGCCGTCTTCGCCGCGAACCTCTACGAGCGGCTGGGCTTCCGCTGCGTCCCGGACGCCTCCGAGCCCCGGCACGACATTATCCAGGCCGTGGAGCTCGGCTCCCCCGAGCGGATGCTGGCCTTCTGCCTCGGCATCCAGGCCGCCGCGCCGGTGGACAGCTACGTCACGCCGGTGCCCTGGGCCATGCCGGGCTACGACGCGGAGGTGGTCATGGCGGCGGGCGCCTTCGTCCAGGGCTCCTCCATCGAGCTCTCCGCCGACGGCCCCATCCGCGAGCCCTACGCCGTCTATTTCCAGGGCGGGCTGACCTGGTACCACGCGAAGACCGGCATCCTCATGAGTCTGCAGAAGCTCTACGAGCGCGGCCTCATCGACGCCGCCGCGCTGGACGAATGACCTTACCAAAGAGAAGAAACGAGGAAAAATGATATGAACTGGTTTTGGCTTTCGGTCCTGGCGCTCCTGTGCTGGAGCGGCTCGGACCTCTTCTCGAAGATCGGCTGCCGCGACGCGGACGACAAAACGAGCCACCTCAAAATGGTCGTCGCCGTGGGCGTCGTCATGGGCCTCCACGCCGCCGTGGAGGTGTTCGCGCAGGGCGCGGAGATCAACTTCTCCATCATCATGACCTACCTCCCCGTGTCGCTCCTGTACATCCTCTCCATGGCCATCGGCTACTTCGGCCTGCGGTACATCGAGCTGTCCGTCTCGAGCCCCATCTGCAACTCCTCGGGCGCACTCGTCGCGATCCTCACCCTCGTCACCGCGGGGCTCGGATCCATCAACGGCTGGCAGCTCGGCGCGACGGCCCTCGTCTGCCTCGGCGTCATCGGCCTCGGCGTCGTGGAGATGCACGAGGACGACGAGGCCCGCGCCGCCCGGCAGAGCATCTCGAACTACAAATACGCGAAGAGCCTCCTGGCCCTCCTCATCCCCGTGGCCTACTGCATCCTGGACGCCGCCGGCACCTTCGCCGACAGCCTCGTGTTGGAGACCCTGGACGAGGACAGCGCGAACGTCGCCTACGAGCTGACCTTCCTCGCCGCCGGCGTCGTGTGCTTCATCGTCCTGCTCGTCCGGAAGGAGCGCTTCCTGCCGAAGCGCGAAGTCCCGAAATACATCGGCGCGGTGTGCGAGACCGCGGGCCAGCTCGCCTACATCTACGCGCTGGCCGACTCCGAGCACGTCGCCATGTCCGCCCCCATCATCTCGGCCTACTGCGCGGCCTCCGTGCTGTGGAGCCGCCTGTTCCTGAAGGAAAAACTCTCCTGGAAGCACTACCTCATGATCGGGATCGCCGTGGTGGGCATCGTGATCCTGGGCCTCTTCGACGAGCTGGGCTGAGCCATGCTGTGCTTTGAGAGCGATTACATGCTGGGC
>CAJOIG010000138.1 GCA_905234575.1 uncultured Oscillospiraceae bacterium | reverse complement strand
CGGTCCCAGGGCTCCGCCGGGAGCGCTTCGACCCGCTGGTACCCGAAGGCCGCGGCGACGAGGAAGGCGTTTTCGCACCGGGGCAGGAAGCGGTCGTAGTACCCCCCGCCCATGCCGAGGCGCGCGCCGGTCCCGTCAAAGGCCACGCAGGGGCAGACGACGAGGTCGATGTCCCGGGGATCGACGGGCTCCGAGCGGTCCGGGTCCGGCTCCTCGATGCCGAAGGGCCCCGCAATCCAGGTGTCCGGCGCCGTCAGCCGCCGGGCTTCCATGCCGCCGTCCGGCAGGCACCGGGGATAGACGAGTTCCTTTTCCCCGCCGAGGGCGGATTCGAGGGCCTGCAGGCGGACCTCGCCCCGCATGGCCCGGTAGAGCATCACGGTCTTCGCCCGGGCAAGCTCCGGGCTGTGCAGAAGCGCCCGGACGACCCGGTCCGAGAGGAAGCCGCAGCGCAGGGGCGTCATCCGCGCCCGGACGACGAGCTTCTGCCGCCGAAGGGCCGCTTTGTACGCGGCGGGGAACGCGGTCCGCACCGCCCCCGCGAGGTACAGGGAGCCAAAGGCGACCACCGCCCCGTTCGGTCCCGCGGCGTCCAGCGCCGCCCGCAGGCCGTCGGGGATGCTGTCAAAAGCCTCCGCCGTCATTCCGAGCGCGGTCAGCTTTTCCGCGAGCGCCCGGGCGTCCAGGGCGCGGTCGCTCAGCGGGGTCAGGCAGAAAAAGCGCTCCGCCAGCGGCAGGACGGGCACGAGGATGCCGGATACGTCCTTGTCCGCCAGTACGCCCAGCAGAAAGACGAAGCGCCGCCCGGGCAGCAGATCCTGAAGGCTCCGGGCCAGGGCCTCGGCGCACTGGGGGTTGTGCCCGCCGTCCAGGAGAAACAGGGGCGACCTCCCCAGCACCTCCAGCCGCGCGGGCCAGCGCACGGCGGCGAGGCCGTCCCGCACGGCGGCGTCGGAGATCGCGAAGCCCTTGGCCCGCAGGACCTCCACCGTCTCAAGGACCACGGCGGCGTTCCGGAGCTGGTGGGGCCCCAGGAGCGCGAGGTCCCAGGTCTCGCCGCGATAGGAAAAGCGCTGTCCGTCCAGCGAGGCGGAAAGCGGCGTGAGCTGGGAAAAATCCGCCCGGACGAGCGGGACGTCCTTCGCCCGGCAGACGGCCTCCACGACGCGGGACGCCTCGGGCGGGACGTCGTACAGCACGCAGGTGGTGCCGGGCTTCACGATCCCGGCCTTTGCCGCGGCGATCTCCGCGAGGGTGGAGCCCAGGTATTCCGTGTGCTCGAGGCCGAGGTTCAGGATGACGGCGGCCTCCGGAGCGTCGATGATGTTCGTGGAGTCGAGCTCGCCGCCCATGCCCACCTCGAGGATGACGAGGTCGCAGCCCTCCTCGGCAAAGTACACCATGCCCACGGCGGTGACGAGCTCGAACTGGCTGGGGTGGTCCTCCATGGCGTCCGCGGCGGCGGCGACCCGCTCCGTGACGGCGGCGAGCCGGTCCGGCGGGATGGGGACCCCGCCGAGCTGGATGCGCTCGCGGAAATCCTGCAGGTAGGGGGAGATGTACAGCCCCGTGCGATACCCGGCGGCGCGCAGGACGGCGTCCAGCATGGCGCAGGTGCTGCCCTTGCCGTTGCTGCCCGCCACATGGACGAAGCGCAGCCTCTTCTGAGGGTCCCCCAGGGCGTGCAGGAGCGTCCGCGTCCGGTCGAGGCCGAGGCGGGACTTGCTCCAGGTGAAGTTTTCGATGTAGGCGATGGCGTCGCGCTCGGTCATCACAGGGGCAGCCTCCTTCCGTATTTGTCCAGGGCCCTCCCCAGAAGCAGCAGCACGACGAACTGGACCGGCCCCAGGATGGCGCACTGCACGATCCGCGTCGCGAGCAGGGCGCCGTACTGCGAGCCGTAGAGCACCGAGATCCAGAGGGTGTTCAGAAGCAGGCTCAGCAGGAGCTGATTGACCGCGACGGCCCCGAGGACGTTCAGCGGTCCGCGCGTTTTCCGCAGGAACAGCCCGAAGCAGAGCCCGGTGAGGAAGGCGGTCAGCGTGAAGCCCGGGAAATACGGTCCGATGGGAAAGAGGACCGCGCCCAAAAGATCGCCCAGCGCCGCGACGATCCCCGCGGACAGCGGCCCGAACAGCATCCCCGCGGCGGCCACGGGCACGAAGCTGAAGCCGATCTTGAGGTTCCAGGCGTTCAGGGACAGGAACCGGTTCAAAACGATCTCGAGCGCGGTCAATACGCCGAGATACACGACCTGCCGGACGGTGATCTTTTGCATAAAAAAGCCCCTCCTTCTGCGACGGATGCCACAAAAGGAGGGGTGCTGATTCCTTCCATGGCAGCGGAAGCGGAAACGGCACCGCGGCAGGTTCGCCTTCGTTTATGGACAACTTCCCATCCCATAACACTTGACGCGCCGTTCCTACTCTGACAAGAATACTACCAGCTCTATTATACGCGCTGCGCGGGAAAATGCAACAATTATCGGGTGCGCTTGTCGCCCCAGAAGAAGAGGGCCACGGTGCCCGGGCCGGTGTGGCTGCCGATGGTGGTGCCGATGTCGTTGATGAGGACCTTCCCATCGAGCTTCGGGAAGCGCTCCTCCACGAGCCGGGCAACCTCCTCCGCGTCCTCCCGGCAGGCGGACATGGAGATATAGCACTTGCCGCTGTAATCGAGGCCGTTCTCGGCGTGGGCCTCCATCTTGTCCACGATGGCGCGGATGACCTTTTTCTTGGTGCGGATCTTCTCCCGGGGGATGAGGCGACCCAGGTCGTCCATGTTCATGAGGGGGCAGATGTTCAGCAGGCCGCCGAAGACGCCCGCGGCCTTGGAGATGCGTCCGCCGCGGACGAAGAAGGTCAGGTCCGTGGAGAAGAACCAGTGGTGCAGGCGCAGCTTGTTCTCCTCGGCCCAGTCCCGCAGCTCCTCGAGGCCCATGCCGGCGTCCCGCAGGTCCGCAAGGGTCTCCATGAGGAGGCCGTAGCCGGAGGAGGCGCCGAGGGAATCCACGACGTAGATCGTCCGCTCCGGGAAGCGCTCCCGGGCGATGGCGGCGGCGCTCTCGGCGGAGTTGTAGGTGCCGGAGATGCCGGTGGAGAGGGTCAGGTGCAGCACGTCCTTCCCGGCCTCCAGGAACGGGGTCCACAGGTCGAGGTATTCGGAGATGCTCACCTGGGAGGTGCTGGTGGAGGCGCCGTCGGCCATGGCCTGGTAGAAGTCCGGGAAGGACATGGACTGGCCCAGGTCGTCCAGGTACTCCACGCCGTTCAGCAGGTAGTGGAAGCAGACGTAGTGGATGCCGCGGCGCTCGAAATGCTCCTTCGACAGGTCGGCGGTGGAGCAGCAGCTCAGGATGAAATCGCTCATTTGGCAGGACCTCCTCGTTTTTTCACAAGTTTATCCTACCCCGTTCGCGGCCCGCCGGGCAACCTATTCTCCCGTCCCCGGCTCTATAAAACGGAAAAAGGCGCAGAGCGAGCTCTACGCCTTGGGGAATGCGGACTCTACGATCCGGAGAATGCCGGTTCATCCCCGGGGATGCCGCCGCACGCGGATGTGGAAGCACAGCGCGACGAGCACCTCCGCCGGGATCAGCACCAGAAAGATCTGCCAGGGATTGAAGGGCAGCAGGAAGAGATACACGAGGGCGACGATACAGGCCACCAGCAGCATCACGAGGATCATGTTGTGCCGGCCCTTGTTCCAGGCGGTGTTCAGCACGAGCAGGGTGACGAGGGAGATGGGCACCGCCGTGGCGAAGATGAGCCACACGATCTCGTCGATGGCGAGCCAGAAGATCACGAACATCAGCACCGCCATGGTCCAGATGCCCGCGATGGCGACGAGAGTTACCACCGTGGCGGAGAACTTCGGCGCGGCGGCCTTTTCCGCCTCCCGCTCCCGCTGGATCGGGTCCTTCCAGGGGTCGTCGGCCCGCAGGAGCGCGTCCACCGAGGTGCCGTAGATCTCCGCGATGCGGGTGAGGACGTAGGCGTCCGGCATGGATTCGCCGCGCTCCCATTTGGAAACGGTCTTGTCGGAGTAGCTGAGCTTCTCGCCGAGCTCGGCCTGGGTCATGCCGGCGGTCTGCCGGAGCTTTATGAGCCGCCCGGCCAGCGCCAGCTTCATTTCTTCCATCGTCATGCGTCAAGGCTCCTTATCCCCGGCGCGTGCCGGAGGGTCATTTGCGGGCGATATAGCCCCGTACGTCGGAGAGGACCTCCCCGTCGAACTGGAGGAAGGTCGGCTCCTCGAGCTCCACGGTGATCTCGTGCCCGAAGCGGATGTCGCACATGGGGAAGCGGGTGTGCCAGCCGGGGATCACGAAGGGGAAGCGCAGCAGGGTCCCCAGGGGGGACGTGCCGTGCCATACCATGCAGCAGAGGGTGTCGCCCCGGCGGTCCTGCTGCGGAGCGAAGTTCATGCCGCCGCCCTGGAAGCGCCCGTTCATGGACGCCGCCATCCACAGGCGGTCGTAGGTGCGGGTCTCGCCGTCCACGGTGACGCGGGCGCGCATGGGCCTGTAGTTTTTGAAGAACGAGCCGAGCGCCGTGGCGGCATAGCCCGAGCGCCGGGGCTTGTGGCGGTTTTCTTCCATCATGGCGCAGACCACGGCGTCCACGCCGCAGGAGCAGCCGTTCAGGAAGCGGTGGCGCGTGCCGTCCACCTCCGCCGTAGGCAGATCGGTGAGGTACGGCCCGATGGGGATGAGGGGACAGTCCGTCTTTTTTCCGCCGGTGATGTCCCGCAG
>CAJOIG010000137.1 GCA_905234575.1 uncultured Oscillospiraceae bacterium | reverse complement strand
AGAAAAGCGGTGAGATCCATGCGTATCACGATCAAGGTCGGCACCTCCACGCTGACCCACCCCACGGGACGGCTGAACATCCGGCATGTGGAGGAGCTGTGCAAGGTCCTCAGCGACGTCAAAAACGCCGGGCACGAGGTGGTGCTCATCTCCTCCGGCGCCATCGGCATGGGCGTCGGCAAGCTCAACCTTCCCGCGCGCCCGTCGGATATGCCCTCGAAGCAGGCGGCCGCGGCGGTGGGCCAGTGCGAGCTCATGTACGTCTACGACAAGCTCTTCCAGGAGCATAACCACACCGTGGCCCAGATCCTCCTCACCGGCGAGGACCTGCGGGAGGAAAAGCGCTTCCGGAACTTCGAGAGCACGCTGCAGCGGCTTCTGGAGCTCGGTGCGCTGCCCATTATCAACGAGAACGACACCATCGCCACGGAGGAGATCGCCGTCGGCGACAACGACACCCTCGGCGCGCTGGTGGCGGTGGGGGCGAAGGCGGACCTCCTCGTGGTGCTGACGGACATCGACGGCCTCTACACCGCCGATCCCCGGAAGGACCCGGCGGCCCGGCTCATCCCGGAGGTGCGGGAGATCACCCCGGCGATGCTCGCCTCCGCGGGCGGGGGCGGCACGGCCCTCTCCACGGGCGGCATGGCGACGAAGCTCGCCGCCGCGTCCCTCTGCATGGAGGCGGGGGTGGACATGATGATCGTAAACAGCGCACGGCCCGCGATCCTCTACGACGTGCTGGAGGGAAAGCCTGTCGGGACGCGCTTTATCGGAAGGAGAGACCCATGAAAGACACCCGGACCATCCTGCGGGAGACCCGCGCCGCCCTGGGCGCCCTGACCGGTGCGCGGGCGAAGAAAAACGAGGCCCTGGAGCGCATTGCCGCCCGGCTGGAGAGCGAATGCGCGGCCATCCTCGAAGCCAACCGCCTGGACGTGGAGGCGGCCCGGACGGCCTACGGCGATGTCATGCTGGACCGCCTGACCCTGACTCCGGAGCGCATTGCGGGTATGGCGCGCGGAGTGCGGGAGGTGGCGGCCCTGCCGGACCCGGAGGGGCGCGTCCTGCGCCGGGTGGAGCGCCCGAACGGCCTCGTCATCGAAAAGACCTCCGTCCCCCTCGGCGTCGTCGCCATCATCTATGAGAGCCGTCCGAACGTCACGGCGGACGCGGCGGTCCTGGCCCTCAAATCCGGCAACGCGGTGGTCCTGCGCGGCGGACGCGAGGCCTTCCGCTCGAACGCCGCCATCGTCCGCGCCATCCGATTGGGCTTGGAGGACGCGGGCCTGCCCCCGACATTGGTCGGCTTCGTGGAGGATACGGACCACCGCAGCGCCAACGAGCTCATGGAGGCGGCGGGCCTCGTGGACCTGCTGATTCCCCGGGGCGGGGCGGGGCTCATCCGCCGCTGCGTGGAGAACGCTCGTGTCCCGTGCATCCAGACCGGCACGGGCATCTGCCATATCTATGTGGACGCCTCCGCGGACCTCGACCAGGCCCTTGACATCATCGAAAACGCGAAGACCAGCCGGCCCTCCGTCTGCAACGCGGAGGAGGTCCTGCTGGTGCATCGGGACATCGCGGCGAGCTTCCTGCCCCGGCTTCATGACCGTCTGGTGACGGAGCGGGAGGTCAGGGGCGCGGTCCCCGTGGAGCTGCGCCTCGATCCCCGGGCGGCGGCCGTCATCCCCGGCGTCCCCGCGGGGGAGACGGACTTTGACACGGAATTCCTCGACTATATCCTCGCCGTCGCCGTGGTGGACGGCACGGAGGAGGCCGTCGCCCACATCGCCCGGCACTCCACCGGGCACAGCGAGGCCATTCTCACCCGGGACGGGAAGAACGCCGACCTCTTCACGGCGCGGGTGGACAGCGCGGCGGTGTATGTGAACGCCTCCACCCGCTTCACCGACGGCGGGGAGTTCGGCCTCGGCTGCGAGATGGGCATATCCACCCAGAAGCTCCACGCCCGCGGTCCCATGGGCCTCGAGGAGCTCACCACCTACAAATACGTCGTCCGCGGGAACGGACAGACGCGGTAAAGGAGGCGGACCATGATACGAGCAGGTTTCATCGGCTGCGGCAATATGGGCGGCGCGCTGGCCGCCGTGGCCGCCCGGAGCGTCGGCGGCGAGCAAATCCTTACCGCGGACCACAATCCCGGAAAACTCGAGGCGCTGCGTTCGGCGTGGGGCACCGTGCCGTCGTCGGCGGCGGAATGCGCCGCGAAGGCGCCCGTGCTCTTTCTCGGCGTGAAGCCCCAGATGCTGCGCGCGGCGGCGGAGGAGATCCGTCCCGAGCTGGAGGCCCGGGAGGACCGCCCCCTTATCGTCAGCATGGCGGCGGGGGTCCCGGCGTCGGCGGTCGCGGAGCTTCTGGGCGGGGCCCGGATCCTTCGCATCATGCCGAACACCCCGGTGGCGGTGGGGGCGGGCGTCCTGCTCTACGCCCCTGGGCCGGAGGTCACGCCGGAGGACGAGGCGGACTTTCTCACGCTCATGGACGGCGCGGGCGTCTGCGTGAAGCTCGAGGAGGCGAAGCTCGACATGGGCAGCGCCGTCACGGGCTGCGGCCCGGCCTTCGTGTGCCTTTTCCTGGAGGCGATGACGGACGCGGGCGTGCGCTGCGGCCTCCCGCGGGACAAGGCGGCCCTGTTCGCCCTGCATACCTTCGCCGGCACGGCGCAGCTCGCCTTGACCACCGGCACGGACCCGGCGGTCCTGCGGGCGGCGGTATGCTCCCCCGGGGGCAGCACCATCGAGGGCGTGGCGGCGCTCGAGGAGCACGGCGCCCGGGCGGCCATGCTGGCGGCGGTGGACGCCGCCTACCGGCGGACCCTGGAGCTCGGGAAATAAGAGAATACGACGACCGAGCCGCTTGCCCGAAAGCAAACGGCTCGGTTTGATTCTGTTTTCGTTCGGTTCAGGACTCCGGGACCTCCCGCTCGGCAAAGCGCAGCAGCGGCTTTTTCAGCAGCCGCTGGAACAGCCGCACGAGAAGGCCCGTCAGCAGCGCGGAAATGACGGTGCCCTCCCGCACGCCGACGAGGCCGCGGAACCACAGAAGCGACAGGATCACCGCGGCGGAGACGACGGTGCAGTCGAAGATCGTCTTGCCGGCGCCGACGTCGGTGTGGAAGGTTCCGGCGATGGCCAGGGCCGTCCCCTCGCCGGGGGTGGGCAGGAGGTCCGGGATGAGATACAGCATGACGCCGAGCGCCACGAGAGGGATGCTGACGAGCAGGTAGAACATCTGCATGGCGTAGCCCGTCGGCGCGGGCAGACCGGAAAGCATCGACCGGGTGAGGTTCACGAGGAAGCCGAAGAGATAGGACACGACGAGCTGCAGAAGCTGGATGGGCTGAAACTTCCGCCGGAGCAGCACGATCTGCGCGAGGATGTACACGCAGTAGACCACGAAGGTCCAGTTGCCGAGGTTGAAGACGCTCTCGGACAGGCCGCGGCTCTTGCCGATCTCATACAGCACGTTCGCGGGCGAGCCCACCGGTGCGACGCCGAGGCCGGACCGGGCGGAGAAGGCGATGCCCATGGCGATGAAAAACAGCCCGCCGACATACAGAAGGAGGCGCTTTCCCCAGCGGAGGGCGGAGGAGACAGTCAGTTTCTTCATGGCAGTTCGTTCGTTTCGTTCGGGGAGGCGGTCAGCGGTTGTCCACCGTCTCGAGGCAGAGGTCGTGATGGCTCAGGCGGTCCCAGGCGACGGCCTCCCAGCGGGTGCCGGGTTTGCCGTAGTTGCAGTAGGGGTCGATGGAGATGCCGCCCCGGGGGGTGAATTTGCCCCAGACCTCGATGTACTTCGGGTCCATGAGGCGGATGAGGTCCTTCATGATGGTGTTCATGCAGTCCTCGTGGAAATCCCCGTGATTGCGGAAGCTGTAGAGGTAGAGCTTGAGGGACTTGCTCTCCACCATCCGCTCGCCGGGGACATAGGAGATATACACCGCGGCGAAGTCCGGCTGGCCCGTAATGGGGCAGAGGCTCGTGAACTCCGGGCAGTTGAACTTCACGAAATAGTCGTTGTCCGGGTGCTTGTTCGGGAAGGTCTCCAGGACCTCCGGGGCGTAGTCCGAGCGGTAGACCGTCTGCTTCCCGCCCAGCAGGGTGAGACCGGATGCCTCCTCGCGGGTGCGTCCGTTCATGCAAGCTCCTCCTTCCGCCAGATGCGCTTCAGCGCGTTCACGAGCATCGCACCGACGACGCCGGAGATCGCCTGCCCGACGAGCAGGCTGGCCGCCAGCGCGAGGTAGGGCACGCCCAGGAGCTTCGACAGCCACAGGGACACTCCCAGCGCGGGGATGAGCGCGATGGGGATCGCCGTGAGCCAGGGGGAGAGGTTTTTCTTCCCCAGCAGCGCGCAGCAGCCCGCCGTCAGGATGCCGACGAGTCCGCCGCCGACGATGTCGAACACGCCGAGACCACCCATCAGCATATTCGCGATGAGATTGGAAAGACCAAGCGGCACAACCAGGAACGGAAACAGATAGGCGACCGCGTAGATCGCGGTGGCGATGCGGACCTGGTACTGCCCGAAGGCGAAGCTCTGCGTGAAAACCATGACCACGATGTAGACCGCCATGAGGATGCCGGACAACGTGAGTTTGTGGGTCTTGCTCAGGTTCTTGCTATCCATTTCGTCACCTCCTCAGACAAAAAAATCGCGCGCCGATCCTAAGGCGCGCACCAACAGTGATGTTGTTTTCGTCCCTAGTTTTGTTTAAAGACAGGATGGTCTCGAACTGTCTGCCGCA
>CAJOIG010000136.1 GCA_905234575.1 uncultured Oscillospiraceae bacterium | reverse complement strand
CTCGCGGTTGAGCAGGACCACGTCCACCTCCTTCGCGTTCATGGCCGCCAGCATTTTCAGCCGGGAGGCATAGCTGTACTCGTGGTACTCCTCGGGCGGATGATCGGAGATGTACAGCCCGGTGTAGGCGTAGACCTCGTTTTTGCGGGGATCCGCGCCCCAGGCGCCGACGAAGCCCTCGGTGAGAAGGCCCTCTGCCTCCTCGCTGACCGCCACGTTGATGAGGCTGAGATACAGCAGCTCATTTTTGCGGGTGATCGCGTGGAAGATCACGGTGCCGGCGGCGATCAGCGCGATCAGGAGGAGGACCAGGGGGAGCTTGAAGTAGGCAAAGATGTACTCTGCCCGCTCGGGGAGGCTCATCCGGCGGAACGCCGCCTTCCGGTCAGCGATCTCCTGCGGCGTCAGCCTCATGGCTCCGCCTCGTCGTCGTCCTGCGCCTCCGCGGCGGGATCATACGAGCAGGCGGCGATCACCCCGGCCAGCAGGTACGAGCTCAGCAGCGCGCAGATGCCCTCGCCGAAGATGATCAGCGGCGTGAAGATCCGCACCACGACGAAGAACATGGCGAAATGGATCGCAACCACGAGAATCGTGCAGAACAGGTAGTGGGTCCCGATGAAGAAGGAGTTTTTCAGCATGGCCCAGTTCGTGTTCTCCACGCTGGCCACGAGGGGGAACACATAGCACAGCACGATCACATAGACCACGGCGGCGGCGATGACCAGCGCCAGCAGCAGCGTCCAGATCACGGCGGGCGTCCCGGTGGAGGCGCGGGACAGCCGGAAGAGGATGTACCCGTCGCCGCCGAGGAGGAGCCCGACGCCGAGCAGGATCAGCCACAGGATTGTCGCTTGGCGGAAATTCTCCTTGAAGCCGCGGAGGAACTGCTTCACGATGGAGGGCTCCTCGTTTCGCGCGATCTTCAGCGTCACGCGGTACAGCGCCGCCGTCGCGGCGCCCGCGGTGAAGATGGGGATGGAAAAGGCCATCCACAGCAGGTTCAGGCAGCAGCCCTCGGCCACCTTCATGATGACCTGGCTGAATTTGCTGTCATAGGAGAAGAACTTCATGGCGCGTCACCTTTTTTCTGGGAATCGGTGGATTCCCGGTATAACAGCTCGGTTTCCGTGTAGACCGTACGACAGTCCAGGGACGGCTCCTTGATGCGGGTCATCAGAAGCTGGATCGCGGAAAAGGCCATGCTCTGGGTGTGGATATGGATCGTCGTCAGGCGGGGCGTGACGTGCCGGGACTCCGGCGCGTCGTCAAAGCCGCAGAGCATGACGTCGCCCGGGACGGAACGCCCCGTTTCTCCCAGGATGTGCATGGCGTCCATCGCGAGAAAGTCGTTCGCGCAGAGGAACAGCTCCGGGACCTCGTCCAGCGCCCGCAGCTTCTCTTCGATCAGCGCGGGGTCGTTCGTCTTGAGAAGGAAGCGGTCGTCCACGGGCGCCTCCGCCATCAGCATGGCGCAGCGGAACGCGGTGTACCGCTCATAAAAGGACTGGCAATGCTCATAGTCTCCGATGAAGCCGATCCGCCGCACGCCGCGGTCCAGCATTTCCGAGACGAGGCGGGCGACCTCGACCGTGTTCTCCATATAGAGCTGGTCGGCGGGAAGGGAGGCGCCCCGGAGCTTCGCGGGGCCGTCCACAAAGAGCACCGGCAGGCCCAGGCCGCACACCAGCTCGTCGTACCGGCGGTCAAACATCTCCACGCAGACGATCGCCGCGGTCCGCTCCCGGCTGAAGGTGATGGGCAGCGAGAGCGTTTCCCGGTTCTCCGGCGTGACGCGGTGGGTGTTCAGCGTGAAGCCCATCAGCGACAGGTCCTGCTGCAGCTTGTCAAGCATCAGGGCGGCGAAGTGGGAGTTCGGCAGGAACACCGTCGTGAAAAGCGCGATCTCGGAAGCTCCTCCGTCGGTCTCCGGCAGGGAGGGCAGGGCATACTGGGCTCCCTTCGCCAGTTTGATGTAGGAAAACTGCTTGTAGCCCATCTCGGCTGCCTTCTGCAGGATCATCTCGCGGGTGGAGTCGGCGATCCCGTCCGAGTTGTTGATCGCCTTGGACACGGTATTGCGGGACATGCCGAGGGCGTCGGCGATGTCCTGGATCGTGACTCTCTTCTTCATGGGCCCCTCCCGCGTTTTTTTATATCGTATCATAAGCGGTCAAAATAGTCAAATATCAGCGTCTATTATATTATGCATTTGCACCTTTTTGACAATGTGATACTGCCCAAACGATGGGTTTGTTATTTGTTTAATTTACCAAAATTAGCCCTCTTCGCCAAATACAAATTGATGTTCCATGCCCGGCGTGATAATATGCAGATGATAGCGTCCTTTATTTGGTGTGCAAATGCACAAACCACCGAAAACCCTGCACGATCCGAATTAAAGGGAGAGGACAAGGAGGAATACAATGAAAAAGGACAAGACACCAACCGAAGGGAGGTCCGGCGGCGGGCTGCACAACACGCTTGTCTATGTGCGTCAGCACTGGCAGCTGTATGCGCTGTTCATCCTGCCGGCCTTCGCGCTGACGATCATCTTCCGCTACATACCCATGGGCGGCATCCTGATCGCCTTCCAGGAGTACAACCCCATCCGCGGTATCCTGGGAAGCGAGTGGGTCGGCTTCGAGCACTTCTCCCGCTTCCTGTCGTCCCCGGACTTCCTGCGATACCTCATGAACACCCTGAAGCTCAGCGTGTACGGGCTCCTGTGGGGCTTCCCGGCCCCGATCCTGCTGGCGTTCCTGCTCAACCGGATCCTCAGCAAGGGCATCAAGCAGAAGATCCAGCTCGTGCTCTACATGCCGAACTTCATCTCGGTCATCGTCCTCTGCGGTATCGTCCGCATCCTGCTGGCCCCCACCGGCATGATCAACATGCTGCTCGGGACCTCCACGAACTTCATGACCATGCCCTCCGCCTTCCGCACGATCTACATCGCGAGCGGCATCTGGCAGGGCGCCGGCTGGGCGTCGATCATCTACACCGCCGCCCTCTCCAACGCCAGCAAGGACCTGAAGGAAGCCGCGGTCATCGACGGCGCGAACATCCTTCAGCAGATCAAGGCGGTCGAGTGGCCCGCCATCAAGGACACGGTGCTCATCCAGTTCATCATGTCCGTCGGCAACATCATGAGCATCGGCTTTGAAAAGGCTTACGCCCTGCAGACCGACCTGAACCTCAACGCCTCCGAGATCATCTCCACCTATGTGTACAAAAAGGGTCTTCTGGACGGCGACTATGGCTTCTCCACGGCGGTCGGCCTGTTCAACACGGTCATCAACGTGATCCTCCTCATCTCCATGAACAAGATCGTTCAGAAGATGAACGAGGGCAAAGGCATTTGACGAGGGAGGCGGCTCATCATGGAAAAGAAGAAAAAAGTAAGCGATTTCTCCAAGCAGCCGATCGAGGATAAGACCCTCCTCATCATCGGGTACATCATCCTCGGGCTCTTCATCGTCGCCATCATCGTCCCGATGGTCTACATCATCCTGGCGTCCTTCATCGATCCCGTCACCCTGCAGAACAAGGGCCTGACCTTCGACTTCTCCAAGTGGACAACCACGGCGTACACCCGCGTTCTTGAAAACCAGCAGATCTGGGTCGGCTTCGGCAACGCCCTGCTGTACTCCGTCCTGTTCACCCTCATCTCGGTCGTGGTGACGCTGCTCGCGGCGTACCCCATGTCCCGGGCGGACTTCAAGGGCAAGGGCTTCTTCAACACCATCTTTGTCATCACCATGTTCTTCGGCGGCGGTCTGATCCCCACCTACCTGCTCATCAGCAAGCTCGGGATGCTGGACACGATCTGGGCCATCCTGATCCCCGGCGCCTTCAGCGTCTGGAACATGATCATCGCCCGGACCTACTACATGGGCATCCCCCGCGACCTGCAGGAGGCCGCCGAGGTGGACGGCGCCACGGAAATGGTATACTTCTTCAAGATCCTGCTGCCCGTCTGCACGCCGATCATCGCCACCATCTCCATGTGGCAGTTCGTCGGCATGTGGAACAGCTACTTCGACGCGATGATCTACCTCAACAGCGCCTCCAAGCAGCCCCTGCAGCTGGTCCTCCGCTCCATCCTGATCCAGAGCCAGCCCGAGCCGGGCATGGTGTCCGATATGCAGAGCACCGCGGAGCGCGCTCAGCTCGCCGAGCTTCTGAAGTACGCCACGATCATCATCTCCAGCGTGCCCCTGCTCATTATGTATCCCTTCTTCCAGAAGTACTTTGACAGCGGAATCATGGCCGGCGCCGTCAAGGGCTGACCCTCGTCCGCTGAAAGTGTTAAAAAAACCGTTCAAAATGAAAAGGAGAAAACAAATGAAAAAGCTTCGCAAGACCCTGGCCCTCATCATGGCGCTTCTCATGATGACGGCGCTCCTGGCAGGCTGCGGCGGCTCGGGCGGCAGCAGCGCTCCCGTCGGCGGCGGCAGCGCCCCCGCGGCGGACGTCGATCCCGACTCCTTGACGTTCCCCCTGGCCGAGACGGCCGAGATCTCCGGCCTGACCAGCTTCCCCGTCGGCTCCGAGTCCGAGCCCAACAACCGCACCATCTTCAAGCGGCTCGAGGAGCAGACCAACGTCCACGTCAACTGGAAGGCCATCCAGAGCGACCAGTGGGGCGACAAGATCGCCCTCGAGATGGCGAACATCAAGACCCTGCCCGAGTTCGTCTTCACCGCCGGCTTCAGTGACACCGACCTCCTCAAGTACGCCAAGCAGGGCGTCATCATCAACCTCGAGGACTACATCGACCAGTACATGCCGAACCTCTGCAAGGTGTTCGAGCAGGCCCCCGAGTATCGC
>CAJOIG010000135.1 GCA_905234575.1 uncultured Oscillospiraceae bacterium | reverse complement strand
GGACGACGACGCCGAGAGCATCATCACGAACGAGCGCTACATATACATCGGGCAGATGCTCAAGGGCATCTACAAAAAGAAGGGGAAGGGCAAGCTCTCTGTTTCCGATAAGATCGACCGGATCGTTACGAACCGCATTCTCGCGCTGCCGATCTTCGTCTGCGTCATGATCCTGGTCTACGCCCTGTCCATGGGCGCGCCCATCGGTGACGGCGGCATCTCCATCGGCACCTTCCTCACGGACTGGGCCAACGACGTGCTGGGCGGCGCCTGGCTGACCGACGGCTCACGGGCGATCCTGGAAGGCTGGGGCGCGTCGCCCTGGCTCGTGGGCCTCATTTCCGACGGTATCCTCGCGGGCGTCGGCGCGGTGCTCGGCTTCGTGCCCCAGATGCTGGTCCTCTTCCTGATGCTCTGCCTCCTGGAGGACTGCGGCTACATGGCGCGCATCGCCTTCATCATGGACCGGATCTTCCGCCGCTTCGGCCTTTCCGGCAAGAGCTTCATCCCCATGCTCGTCGGCACCGGCTGCGGCATCCCGGGCGTCATGGCCTCCCGCACCATCGAAAACGAGCGTGACCGCCGTATGACGGTCATGACCACCACCTTCATGCCCTGCGGCGCGAAAATGCCCATCATCGGCCTCATCGCGGGCGCGCTCTTCGGCGGCAGCACCTGGGTCGCCACCTCGGCCTACTTCATCGGCGTGGCTGCCATCGTGGTCTCCGGCATCATGCTGAAAAAGACCAAAATGTTCGCCGGCGATCCGGCTCCCTTCGTCATGGAGCTGCCTGCCTACCATCTGCCCGCCTGGGGCAATGTCCTGCGCGGCACCTGGGAGCGTGGCTGGTCCTTCATCAAGCGCGCCGGCACCGTCATCGTCGTCTCTTCCATCGTCATCTGGTTCCTCACCAGCTTCGGCTCGGTCAACGGTCGGTTCGGCATGGTGGACGATTTGTATGAGGACGACACGGTCGTCACGGAGGAGTATGTATCGGTCGTGGCGGATCGCATGGGAATCCCCGAGGACGAGGTCGAGCCCATGGACGACTCGATCCTGGCCCGCGTGGCGCAGCCCGTCTCCATCGTCTTTAAGCCGCTCGGCTTCGGCGACTGGAAGCCCACCGCCGCCACGGTCACCGGCCTGGTGGCCAAGGAGGAGGTCGTCGCGAACTTCGGCATCATGTACGCCTACGACGATCAGGAGGGCGAGGAAGAGCTCGAGGAGAACGGCGACCAGATCTGGGACCGCGTGGCCGAGGACTTTAACGCCTTCTCCAACGGGCACGGAAAGCTCGCCGCTTACGCCTTCATGATCTTCAACCTTCTCTGCGCCCCCTGCTTCGCGGCCATCGGCGCCATCAAGCGCGAGATGAACAGCCCAAAGTGGACCTGGTTCGCCATCGGCTACCAGTGCGGCTTCGCCTGGGTCACGGCCTTCATCGTGTGGCAGGTCGGCCGCCTGTTCGCGGGCGGAATGAACATCGTCGGTCTGATCCTGGCGCTGGTCCTGCTGGCGCTGATCTGCTGGCAGCTCTTCAAGCCCTATAAGGAAGCGCAGAAGCTCACCGTTCAGTGATAAAAACAACCTATGGCGGCGCGGGGAGGCACATTCAGGCCTCTCGGCGCCGCTTCGGTGAAAGGATGTGATCCCATGTTTGCCTGGCTTATCGCCAATTGGATCGATATTGTTCTCATTGCCGTGATCGCCTCGGTGACGGCCCTGCTGATCCGCGGCATGGTCCGGGACAGGAAGGCGGGGAGATCCGCCTGCGGGGGAAGCTGCGCGGACTGCGGCGCCTGCAGTGCCTGCGGAAAATGCCGGGAAATGAATCGGTAATCCAAGTTCAAAGCGGCGGACAGCGGGTCCGCCGCTTTGATTTTCGGATCCCGTACCGCGAAAACGTCCGCGAAACCGAAAAAGAAGCGGGTCTCCGCCGGGTGAAAGATTAACGTTATCTTAACGATGGCATGGTACACTGGTTTCATCCTATTCGACGCGACAGATCCAATCTTTTGAACGGGAGGAGAACAATGAAAGCATTTCAGAGAAAAGGCTTTGCCCTGCTGCTCGCGATGATGCTTCTGCTCTCCGTTTGCTCCGGCGCGGCACTCGCGTCCGGCGAGGCAAGCGGCGAGGCTAGCGGCGGCGGCAGCGGCTCGGCGGGACAGGAGTTCGGCACCTTCGGGGAGATCGAAAAATCCGCCGGTATCATCATCAAGGACGGCGCCGTCCGCTATACCGACGGCTGGAACGGCGCGGCCTCCGGTGAGATCGGTGCGACCGGCATGAAAAACGCCGTCATCACCGCCGACGAGGCAAACGGCGTCGCCATCACCCTGGCGGACGAGAGCGGCGTCTACGTCATCGAGGATTCCGACATCACCGCCACCGCCGGAACAAAGAACAACGATCTCGGCTATGAGGCGGCCTACGGCGTCGGCGTCGGCGTCTGCACCGGCGAGCTTTGGATAAAAAACAGCCGCCTCTCCTCGGAGGGGGCCCGGTCCACGCCGGTGTACATGTTCAGCACGACCCAGCCGAACGCCACGTCCCTCGTGGTGATCGATTCTGAGATCAGCACCCACACTGACCCGGCGGACATCTGGATGCCGCCCTTCAAACTCCTGGCCGGCGGCAGCCGCGCCACGCTGCTCATGACCCGCAACAACAGCTGGTTCGTGAACAGCACGGTCACCTCCAACAACTGGGGCGCCATCTCCCAGGACTCCGTGGACGCGTTCACCTATGTCATCAACTCCACGGGCACCTCCACGGAGACCGGCTACGCCACCTATCTGACCTACGGCATGAAGCTGTACGCCTCCCAGCTCTACGGCGGGCAGTACGGCGCTTTCATGTGCGGCAACTCCATCCTTCAGACGGGCACCGCCGCCGACGCTCTGGCGGACGCGGACGCCATGCGCAAGACCCCGGACTATGTCCCCGTGGACCGGCCCACGGTCATCGCGGCGCCGTTCAACGCCATCGTCGTGCACAACTCCCTGCCCAGCCTCGACATGATCGCGGAGGGCAATTTCAAGAGCGCGACGCTCTCCACCATGCCGGAGGATCTGCCCGAAACCGTCACGCCCATGGCGGCGGACGATCCCTTCTTCATGGATCCGAACGCGCCCTTCGGCGCGGGCAGCGGCGCTTCCTATTTTTACAACCGCAATCTGTACGGCTCGCTGATCCTGGTCCGCTCCATGAACGGCGACTTCACCTTTGACGACACCGACGCCCGCACCGCGAACGGTGTCCTTGTGCAGACCGTTGTCACCTACGATCCTCCCATGGCCTCCGGGTATCTCACCGTCGGCCAGGGCGAGACGCTGCCGGGCGTGAAGGTCACCTTCAAAAACGGCGTGTATACCGGCGACCTTCTGCACCAGGACTACCAGCGCCGTATGATCGTCACCGTGGGGGAGAACGCCACTCTGGAGGGCGCCATCGTCTCCGGGACCTGGCAGGCATGGAACGACCTCTGGAGCGAGGAAACGCTTCTTGGCGTGCTGAAGGCAGACGGCTATGACGCGGTCCCGTTCCCCAGCGAGACCTGGGCGGCGGATGTGCAGGAAAACCTCATCCGCGCCGACGATATGCCCTATGCCGACGCCGAGAACCTCGGCGCGGATGTCACGGTGTCGGCCGGCGGCACCTGGATCGTCACCGATACCTCCACGCTGTCCAGCCTGACGCTGGAGCCCGGCGCGGTCGTGGCGGCCCCCGCGGGCATGGAGCTGACGGCCTATGTGGACGCGGACGCCTCCAATTCCAACGGAAGCTATACCGGCGGCACAAAGCTGGCGGCTCTGGCGGCCGGGACCTACGAAAACGTGATCCTCGAGGTGTCCGGCGCGGCTTCGGCGGAGCCCAGCGGCGAGGCCTCCGGCGGTGCGAGCAATCTGCCGGACGGCTCCATGCCGCCCCCGCCGCCCGCGGATCTTGCGCCCGGGCAGGAGCCTCCCGGAGGCTTCGGCGGCATCGACTGATCGAAGGGAGGAGCGTTCATGCTGACGGCGTTTTACATTTTCGTAGCGGTCGCGGCCTGTTTCGTGATCCTGTCCCTCGCGGTCGTCCGAGCCCATGAGAAAAAAGCGGCAAGCAAGGAAGAATTACCGGCTTTGGAATCCGACGGACTTCCGAAAGCGCAGGAGGATGAATTCTTCACGTCGCCGCTGTATCGGGCGATGGAGATCATCGCGCACATGTGATCGATCCCAAATAACAGACCGGTCCGGATCTCTTCGTGAGATCCGGGCCGGTTTTCGATTAATGGGATGGGGTCAATCCTTGAGGCTGTTCGCCGCGCTCGCGCCGGCGAGGAAGCCGGAGGCCAGCGCCCAGGACATATCGTTCAGCACCTGCTTTTTGGTGCCTTCCAGAACGATGTGACGCCCGGAGGCAAAGTCGCCCGTCACGAATAGTCCGGGGACCTTCCCGCCGTCCGCGGCGTAGGCCTGCATGGACGGGTCCACCCGGACGCCGCCGAAGGCACCGTCGGTGGCGAGCTTGCCGCCCATGGCATAGAAGGGAGCTTCGGTCAGCGGCTCCAGATGCGCGCTGTCCTTGAAGCAGACCCAGTCCTCGCCCGCGGCGCAGCCGGCGTTGAACTCCTCCACCGTCCGGCGCAGGGCATCGGGATCGAGACCGATCTTCGCGGCGAGCTCCTCGATCGTGTTTGCGGCGGCGGCCTCCCCGGGATGGCGCCTTGCGGCCTCGCGGAACCAGCCGTCGAGGACGTCGAGCTCCGGGAGGGCGGGCTTTCCGAAGGGGTCGAAGTCCGCGACGGCGCCGTTCTGGCGGCTCTCCTCGATGGAGCGGCGCAGGCTGTTGGCG
>CAJOIG010000134.1 GCA_905234575.1 uncultured Oscillospiraceae bacterium | reverse complement strand
CAATAATCCCCACCCATACCGGGCAAACTGGTATGGGTGATTTTTTATGGACGACATTCGGGACGCCGGGACCGCGCGGGCGGCGTCGATCCAGGTGCTGAGCATCATCGGGCAGATCGAGGGGCATCAGCTCCTGGGGGAGGACTGCAAGACCACGAAGTATGAGCATGTCTACCCCCTGATCGCGGCGGTGGAGGACAGCCCGGAGGTCCATGGCCTTCTCGTCCTCATCAACACCGTCGGCGGGGACGTGGAGGCGGGCCTCGGCATCGCGGAGCTCATCGCGGGCATGGCAAAGCCCACGGCGAGCCTGGTCCTCGGCGGGAGCCACAGCATCGGGATTCCGCTCGCGGTCAGCACGAAGCGTTCCCTCATCGCGCCCTCCGCCGCCATGACGATCCATCCCGTGCGGATGACCGGCACGGTGGTGGCGGCGCCGCCTACCTACGAATACTTTGCCCGGACCCAGGAGCGGATCGTTCGGTTCGTGACGGCGCATTCCCACATTGCCCGGGAGGTCTTCGAGGGATATATGCTGCGCACCGGGGCCATCGCGAACGACGTGGGCACCATCATCGACAGCCGGGAGGCGGTGGCCTGCGGGCTCATGGACGCGGAGGGAACCCTGGCGGACGCCCTGGCCTGGCTCCACGCCGCGGGCGGGGAGAGCGGCCCGCCGCCGTGATTCGCTTTTTCTCTGCTTGTTCTTTCGGAAAATCTGTGGTAATATAATTATTTAGTAGTAGACATAACTATTATCGCGGAGGAACAAGTATGAACATATTCTATGGGATTCTCCTGGGACTCGTGCAGGGCGTGGCGGAATTCCTGCCCATTTCGAGCTCCGGGCATCTCGCCCTGTTTGAGAACATCCTTGGCGCAACCGGCGGCGCGGCCGTCGCCGCCATGGACGACAGCGCGTTTTTCAACGTCATGCTTCATTTTGCCACGCTGGTGGCGGTCGTCATCGCGTACTGGCCCGACGTGCGGGACATGATCGTGGAGTTCATCGCCATGGTGAAGGGCGTCGCGAAGGGGGAGAGCCTGACCTCCGGGAACGTCCCGACCCGGCGGCTCATCCTCATGATCATCGTTTCGACGCTGCCGCTGTTCATCGTCCTGCCCTTCCATCACAAGATCGAGGAGCTCAACGCCCTGCCCTGGTTCATCGGCGCGGCCCTTCTCGTGACGGGCCTTCTGCTGTTTCTCGCGGACCGGATGCCGCAAGGGGAGAAGACCGAGCGGGACATGACGATCTGGGACGCGGTGTTCATCGGCATCGCCCAGGGCGTCGCCACGATCCCGGGCCTGTCCCGCTCCGGCACCACCATCACCGCCGGCATGAGCCGGGGGCTGAACCGGCAGTTCGCCGTGAAGTTCTCCTTCCTTATGAGCCTGCTGTCCGTCCTCGGGGCGGTGCTGCTGTCCCTCCTGGACGTCATCCAGGACGGCGTGGAGCCGGGCATCCTGGCCCCCTGCCTCGTCGGCATGGTCGTCGCGGGCGTTTCGGGCTATTTCTCCATCAAACTCCTGCAGAAGCTCGTCGCCAAGGGAAAGTTCGGCGGCTTCGCGTATTACTGCTGGGGCGTGGGCGCCCTGTCCATCGTCCTGTCCCTCATCCTGCACTAAAGAGATCAAGAGGTAAATCATCCTATGGCACAGACCAAGTCCTCCGGCTCCCGCGGCACGTCCTCCAAAAAGACGGCGGCGCGCAGCGCCGGAAGCGGCAAAAAGAAACCTTCGGGCGGCAGCCGCAAGAGCACGGCGGCCGCGTCTTCCCGCGCGGGAAGCGCCCGCTCCGGCGGGACGAGACCCGCGGCAAAGGCCATGCCCGCCCGTCCCATCCGGCGGGAGGTCGGCGGCCTCGTGCTGCTGTTTCTCGGCATCCTCGGGGCCATCGCCTGGTTCCCGGCGGAGGGCTGGCTCGTGGACGGCTGGCGGGCCCTGACCCGCGGCCTGCTGGGCTGGGGCAGCTTCCTTCTGCCCGTCTGCCTGCTCTGGAGCGCGTACATCCTGGGCTTCCATCGGGGCCGTCCCGTGGCCCTGCGGGTAAGCTGCGTGCTGCTGCTCTCCCTGGCCTTCGGGGCCTTCGTGCATATGCTGGGCTTCGACCGGGCGCTGTTCGGCTCGGGCTTCGGCTTCGGCGTGAAGCAGCTCTGGCTCCTGGCCCAGGACGGCACGGAAAAATGCGGCGGCGTGCTGGCGGGCATTCTGGGGAACGTGCTCCGCAGGGCCCTCAGTAAGGTCGGCGCGTTCATCGTGCTGCTCGCGGCCATGCTGCTTCTCGCCATCGAGGGGCTGAACCTCTCCCTGCCGGCCATCGTGGACGCGATCCGCGCCTGGATCAAGGCCCGGCCGCGCCTCGACTATGAGCTCGAGGAGGAGCCGGAGATCGACGAGGAGGACGACCGCTTCTCCCCGGACGACTATCTCTTCCCGCTGGACGGCAGCTCGCCCATCCGCCGCGCGGCGGACAAGGCCCGCGAGACGCTCAAAAAGCCTGCGGACAAGCCCGCGGAGAAGAAAGCCGCGGCACGCCGCCGGATGTACGACGAAAACTGGGAGGAGCGCAAGGACGAGATCTTCGCCGCGATGGAGGTCGATCCTGGCGCGAGCCTGCGCGTGGCGGCGGCCCTCAAGGAGGAGCAGCTCGCCGCGAAGGAGCGCGCCCTGGCGGCGGAGGCGGGCAAGCTCTCCGCAAAGAAAAAAGCGGAGCCAAAGCCGCCGAAGCCGGTGCAGACCGCAAAGACCGCCGCGCCCACGGAGGGCGTGGAGCCCCTGTCCGCGGAGGAGGCCGCCTCCATCGCGGGGGTGGAGCTCAACTCCGCCGACCTGGACGGCGGCGCCGCATCGCCCGCCTCGGAGAAAAAACCGAAGATCGACAAGGAGGCCGAGGCTGTCCTCGTTGCGAAGGAGATCGAGGAGGCCGACGCGGAGGAGAAGCCCGTCTACATATTCCCGGAGCTGAGCCTTCTCAACAAGTCCAAGCCCGGCGCGGGCGGGACCGACAGCGAGCGCCTGGCCGAGACGGAGGCCCAGCTCGAATCCGCCATCCGCAGCTACGGCGTCGGCGCGAGCATCACCGGCGCGGTCCGCGGTCCGTCCATCACCCGCTTCGAGCTCAAGCTCGATCAGGGCGTGAAGCTCAACAAGATCACGAACCTCTCGAAGGACATCGCCCTGTCCCTCGGCGTGTCGGGCGTCCGCATCGCCCCCATCCCGAACATGGTGTCCACCGTGGGCGTGGAGGTCCCGAACCGGGACAAGACCACTGTCTGGCTCGGGGACGTCATCGACTCTGAGGCCTTCCGCGCCTCCAAGTCGAAGCTCAGCATCGCCCTGGGCAAGGACATCGGCGGCAACGTCGTCATCGGGGACATCGCCAAGATGCCCCATGTGCTCATCGCGGGCACGACGGGCTCCGGCAAATCCGTGTGCATCAACTCCCTCATCCTGAGCCTGCTGTATAAGTCCACGCCGGACGAGGTCAAGATGATCATGGTCGACCCGAAGATGGTCGAGCTCGGCATCTACAATGGCATGCCCCACCTGTACGTCCCGGTGGTGACGGACCCGAAGAAGGCCGCCGGCGCCCTGCAGTGGTCGGTGGTGGAGATGCTCAAGCGCTATCGCCTGTTCTCCGAGGTGGGCGTGCGCGACCTCTCGGGCTACAATGCCATCCTCCGGCAGAACGAGAACCCCATCCTGCCCCAGGTCGTCATCATCATCGACGAGCTGGCGGACCTCATGATGGTCGCGTCCAAGGAGGTGGAGGAGTCCATCTGCCGCGTGGCGCAGATGGGCCGCGCGGCGGGCATGCATCTCGTCGTGGCCACCCAGCGTCCGTCCGCGGACGTCATCACGGGCCTCATGAAGGCCAATATCCCGAGCCGCATCGCCTTCGCGGTCGCCTCCGGCATGGAGAGCCGCATCATCCTCGACCAGCAGGGCGCGGAGAGCCTCGTCGGCATGGGCGATATGCTCTATTCCCCCATCGGGAAAAAGCCTACCCGCGTCCAGGGCGCCTTCGTCTCGGACGAGGAGCGCGAGGAGATCATCAACTTCGTGAAGAAGGAGGCCGAGGCGGAGTATTCGGACGAGATCCTCGCGGAGATCGAGAAGGCGGCCGCGGACAAGGGCGGCAAGGGCTCCGACAAGGAGGACGAGCCCGCCGCCGAGAGCGACTACGACGAGCTCCTGCCCCAGGCGGTGGAGGTCATCTTCGAGACGCAGCAGGCGTCCGTCTCCATGCTGCAGCGGCGGCTGAAGCTCGGCTATTCCCGGGCGGCGCGCCTGGTGGACCAGCTGGAGGAGGTGGGCGTCGTCGGCCCCTACGCGGGCTCGAAGCCCCGGGAGATCCTCCTCACGAAGCAGCAGTGGCAGGAGATGCAGTATGTCCACGGCACCGCCCCCGCGGACGGGATCGCCGCGGAGTTCAACGCCGTGGCGGACGACGCGGCCTTCGCGTCCGATCCGGAGGAGGAGCCCGACGAGGACGCCGACCTCCCGGACGAGACGGAGGAGGACGACCTGCCCTGGTCGGAGGACGAGGAATGAACGAGCTTCTGATCCCCATGGACGCCGAGCGCCTTGCCGCGCTGGGCGTCCTCAATCTTGCCCATGTGGGCGACGCGGTGTATGAGCTGCTCGTCCGCACGGCCCTCGCGGAGAGCGCGTCCCGGAGCATCCGGGACCAGCACCGGGCCACCGTGGCCTATGTCTCCGCGCCGGCCCAGGCCGCCGCCCTGGAGATGCTCCTCCCGGAGCTCACGGAGGAGGAGCGAAAGCTCTGCCGCCGGGGACGGAACACCCGGGTCCACGGCGTGCCCGCGGGCTGCACCATCGCCCAGTACCACGCCGCCACGGCGCTGGAGGCGCTGTTCGGCTGGCTGTGGCTGCGGGGCGA
>CAJOIG010000133.1 GCA_905234575.1 uncultured Oscillospiraceae bacterium | reverse complement strand
GAGGTGTACCCGGGGATGAGAAGATATTCGCTGAAGGTGCGGGACGGTTCGTTGTAGTAAAATGCCATTCTGAAAAACTCCTCCTTCGATCAGTTTTGATGGAAAAACCGCACGGCGGCTTCAAACATGTGCATATCGTAAAGACCCTCGACGTTCCTGTACAGACAGGGACCCTTGCGCTCGGAATGCCCCATCTTGCCGAAGACACGGCCGTCCGGAGACGTGATGCCCTCGATGGCGAAGGCCGAGTGGTTGGGATTGAAGCGGATGTCGTCGGTGGGAACGCCGTCCAGGTCGACGTACTGCGTCGCGATCTGCCCTTTCGCGGCAAGCTCTCGCACGAGCTCGTCCGAAGCATAGAACCGTCCCTCGCCGTGGGAGATGGGAACGGTGTACACCTCCCCTACCCGTGTGTCGGCCAGCCACGGCGACAGATTTGACGCGATCCTGGTGCGGACCAGCCGGGACTGATGACGTCCGATGGCGTTGTAGGTCAGCGTCGGACAGAACTCGTCGGTATCGAGGATCCTTCCATACGGAACGAGGCCGAGCTTGATGAGCGCCTGGAAACCGTTGCAGATGCCCGCCATGAGGCCGCCGCGCTCATCCAGCAGCGCGTGGACGCCCGCCTTCACCGCCTCGTTGCGGAAGAAGGCCGTAATGAATTTGCCGGAGCCGTCCGGCTCGTCGCCGCCGGAAAAGCCGCCCGGAATAAAGACCATCTGCGCCCGGCGAAGCTTGTCGGCGAAGCGCTCCGTGGAGGCGGCGATGTGGGCCGGGGTACGGTTCGTAATGATAAAGATCTCGGGGTCCGCGCCGGCGTCGCGCAGAGCGCGGGCGGTATCGTATTCACAGTTCGTGCCGGGGAACACCGGAATGAGCACGCGGGGCTTCGCCGAAAGGACCGTCGGTGCCGAACGGGAGACGGCCTCAAAGGAAAACGCGGGGATATTCTCTGTGCGCTCCGCCGTTTCCGTCGCATAGACCGGTTCCAGCTTCTGCTCGTAGATCGTCTGCAGTTCCGCCATGGAAACGCTCTCGTTACCGCGGCACAGCGCGTATTCCGCCATCGTTTTGCCGAGGCGAAGTCCCTCTGCCGACGCGCCGGGCGCCAGTTCAAGGAGGAACGAGCCGTAGGCGTAGCCGAAGAGGTCTTCGTTCGTCAGAGCATCGCCGAACCGGAAGCCGACGGCGTTTCCGAGACACATCTTCATCACGGCCTCCGCGACGCCGCCGTAGGTCGGCGTGTATGCGGAGAGGACCTTGCCGGAGGCCGTCAGCGAATGCACCGTGTCGAACACGCGGCGGAGGCTGTCCGCCGTCGGAAGGCCTTCGTTGTCGTAATCCGGACGGAGCCAAAGGACCTCATTATCCGCGGCCCGGAAGTGGTTCGGCAGGATCTCCGCCGCCTTCGCCGTCGTGACCGCGAAGGAGACGAGCGTCGGCGGCACGGTGAGTTTCTCAAAGGTGCCGGACATTGAATCCTTGCCGCCGATGGCCGCGATCCGAAGCCCCATCTGGGCCTTATACGCGCCGAGAAGCGCCGCCAGAGGATCGCCCCAGCGGGCGGCGTCGTGCCCGGGCTTCGCGAAGTATTCCTGGAAGGTCAGGTAGACGTCCTCGAAGGACGCGCCCGCCGCAACGAGCTTCGCGGCAGATTCCACAACGGCGAGATAAGCGGCGTGATAGGGGCTCTTCTCCGCAATGGAGGGGTTATACCCCCAGCTCATGACGGAGCAGTCGTCCGTATGCCCCTTCTCCACGGAGATCGTATGGACCATGGCCTGGATGGGCGTGAGCTGATGCTTTCCGCCGAAGGGCATGAGCACCGTTCCCGCGCCGATGGTGGAGTCGAAGCGCTCGGAAAGGCCGCGCTTCGAGCAGACGTTCAGATCGCCAGCGAGAGACCGGAAGCCTTCGGCAAACCCGGTTGGAATTGACTTGTTCCAGGGCTTCGGGGCCGCGGGATGGGCGGAAATATGCTTCTGCGCGCCGTTCGTATCGAGGAAGGCGCGGGAAATATCGACGATCACCCGGCCGTTCCAGGTCATCGTGAGCCGGGGCTCTGCCTTGACCTTTGCAATGACCGTGGCCTCCAGGTTCTCCTTGTCCGCCAGCGCGCAGAAACGGTCGGCGTCCTCCGGCGCGACGACCACAGCCATGCGCTCCTGGGATTCCGAGATGGCAAGCTCCGTGCCGTCGAGCCCGTCGTATTTCTTAGGCACGGCATTGAGGTCGATGTCGAGGCCGTCGGCGAGCTCGCCCACGGCCACGGAAACACCGCCCGCGCCGAAGTCGTTGCAGCGCTTGATGAGGCGGGACGCCTCCGGGTTGCGGAACAGGCGCTGGAGCTTGCGCTCCTCCGGGGCATTGCCCTTCTGAACCTCCGCGCCGCAGCTCTCAAGGGACTGAACATTGTGCGCCTTGGAAGAGCCCGTAGCGCCGCCGCAGCCGTCGCGTCCCGTGCGTCCGCCGAGAAGGATGACGACATCTCCGGGAGCCGGACGCTCCCGGCGCACGTTTTCTGCGGGCGCCGCCGCAATGACCGCGCCGATCTCCATCCGCTTCGCGGCATAGCCGTCATGATAGAGCTCGTCCACCATACCGGTGGCGAGGCCGATCTGGTTGCCGTAGGAGGAATACCCCGCCGCAGCGGTGGTGACGAGCTTGCGCTGGGGCAGCTTCCCCGGCAGCGTCTCCTCCACGGGACGCAGCGGGTCCGCCGCGCCTGTCACGCGCATGGCGGCGTAGACGTAGCTGCGGCCGGAGAGCGGGTCGCGGATCGCGCCGCCGATGCAGGTCGCGGCGCCGCCGAAGGGCTCGATCTCCGTCGGGTGGTTGTGCGTCTCGTTTTTGAACAGCAGGAGCCAGTCCTGCTCATCCCCGTCCACGGTGACCTTGATCTTCACCGTGCAGGCGTTGATCTCTTCGGACTCGTCGAGCTTTTGGAGCTCACCGCTTGCTTTGAGGGCCTTGGCGGCGATCGTTCCCAGATCCATGAGCGTAACGGGCTTTTTCCGGCCCAGAGCCTCGCGGGTGCGGAGGTAATCCTCGTAGGCACGCCGATGGATCTCACTTTCAAAGACCACGTCGTCCAGAATGGTGTTGAACGTCGTGTGGCGGCAGTGATCGGACCAGTAGGTATCGATCATCTTGATCTCGGTGATGGTCGGGTCCCGATCCTCAGTACGGAAGTAGTCCCGGCAGCAGCGCAGGTCGTCCTCGTCCATGGCAAGGCCGCGCACAGCGATGAAGGCGGCGATCGCCTCGTCGTCCATGCCCCGGAAGCCCTCCAGCGTCTCCACCGTCTCGGGAATCTCGTAGACCGTCTCAAGGGTCTCATACTCCCCCAGCTCCGCCAGACGGCTGTCCACGGGGTTGATCACATAGCCCTGGATGGCACGGATGTCCGCCTCGGTGAGATCACCGAACAGCAGATACACTCTCGCGGTGCGCACGGAGGGACGTTCGCCGCCGGAGAGGATCTGGATGCACTGGGCGGCGGAATCCGCCCGCTGGTCGTACTGACCGGGAAGGTATTCCACGGCGAACACGGCGCAGGCGTCCGTCTCCGGCAGAGAATAGAAAACATCATCGAGCTGGGGCTCGGAGAGCACAGTCCGAACGGCGTAATCGAACAGCTCGGGCGTGATGTTCTCCAGGTCATAGCGGTTCATCTGCCGGATCTTCTCGAGGGACCGGATGCCGAGGAATTCCCGGACGCTCTCCGTGAGGGTCTTGGCCTCCTGGGCCAGCGCCTTTTTCTTTTCGGCGTATACGCGATAGACCATGTCTTAGCCCTCCATGGCACGCAGCGCACGCTGCCCGATATCCCGGCGATAGTATGCGTTCGCAAAGGAGACCTTTGCAACCTGCGCGTAGGCTTTGTCAATGGCGGCAGACAGCGTATCCGCCGTGGCGGTGACACCGAGAACACGCCCGCCGTTCGTGAGGAGCTTGTCCCCTTCCCGCTTGGCCCCGGCAACGAAGATCTCCCCGTCAACATCCCCCTGCACAGCGATCTCAAAGCCCTTTTCATAGCTCTCGGGATACCCCTCGCTCGCCATCACGACGCAGCAGGCATGACCGTCGGAAAAGCGCACGTCCGTGTCTTCCAGCGTTCCGTTCCGGCAGGCCTGCATGGCTGTGAGAAGATCGGTCTCCAGAAGCGGCAGGACGACCTGCGTCTCCGGATCGCCGAAGCGGCAGTTGAATTCGATGACCTTCGGCCCGTTTGGGGTGAGCATGAGGCCGAAATACAGGCAGCCGCGGAAAGGCCGTCCCTCCGCCGCCATAGCGTCCACGGTCGGGCGGAAGATCTCGCGCATGCAGCGCTCCGCGATCTCCGGGGTGTAATAGGGGTTCGGAGCGACGGTGCCCATGCCGCCGGTGTTCAGGCCCTCATCGTTGTCCCTTGCGCGCTTGTGGTCCATGGAGGACACCATGGGGATGACCGTCGTCCCGTCGGTAAAGCTCAGAACGGAGACCTCCGGACCGGTCAGAAACTCCTCCACGACGATGCGGTCGCCGCTCGCGCCGAATTTTTTGTCCAGCATGATGGTCTCCACCGCGGCGACAGCCTCCTCCCGGCTTTGCGCGATGATAACTCCTTTTCCGAGGGCCAGTCCGTCGGCCTTGATGACCGTGGGCAGCGGCGCGGCCTTTACATAGTCCAGCGCCGCGGCAGGGTCCGTAAAGACCTCGTACGCCGCCGTGGGGATTCCGTACTTTTTCATAAGCTCCTTGGAGAAGACCTTGCTCCCTTCCAGGATCGCCGCATTCTTATTGGGACCGAAGCACGGGATCCCCGCCGCCTCCAGGGCGTCCACCGCGCCGAGGACCAGAGGATCGTCCGGCGCGACGACGGCAAAGTCGATGGCGTTCTCCCGGGCAAACCGGACCTGGGCTTCGATGTCCTTCGCACCGATATCGACGCAGACCGC
>CAJOIG010000132.1 GCA_905234575.1 uncultured Oscillospiraceae bacterium | reverse complement strand
CGTCATCGCCATGAAGGCGGAGCTCGAAAAGATCCGCGAGCAGATCCAGAACATCGAATAAGGAGGCGGCGCCTTGAAGCTCATCAGCATCGGCTTCGGGAGCTATGTCTCCCCGGAACGGATCATCGCCGCGGTGGATCCGGAGTCGAACCCCATCAAACGCATCGTGTCGCAGGGCAAGGAGAACGGAAGACTCGTCGACGCGACTTACGGCCGCAAGACCAAAACCGTCCTCATCATGGACAGCGGCCATGTGATCCTATGTCCGCTGGCGCCGGAGACCGTCGCCCAGCGAATCGCCGGAACGGCAGGAGGTAACGAACATGATCGCGAGGAGTAAAAAGGGAGTTCTTCTCATCGTCTCCGGGCCCTCCGGCGCGGGAAAGAGCACGGTCATTTCCCGACTGTCCCAGCTCCGGACGGACCTGCGCTTTTCGGTGTCCGCCACTACGCGGGCGCCCCGTCCGGGCGAAATCGACGGGCAGGACTATTACTTCAAGACCCAGGAGGAATTCTGGGAGATGATCAAGCTCGACGCCTTCCTGGAGCACGCTGAATATGTGGGCAACTCCTACGGCACTCCCGCTGCGCCGGTGGACCGGGACGTCGCGGAGGGGTACAGCGTCATCCTGGACATCGAGGTCCAGGGCGCGGCGCAGGTCATGGAAAAGCGCCCCGACGCCGTGAGCGTGTTCCTGTGCCCGCCGAGCATGGAGGAGCTGGAACGCCGTCTGCGCGGCCGCGGTACGGACTCCGAGGAGAAGATCCGGGACCGGCTCATGGCCGCCCACCGCGAATATGCCC
Source organism: uncultured Oscillospiraceae bacterium (assembly GCA_905234575.1). Lineage (GTDB taxonomy): Bacteria > Bacillota > Clostridia > Oscillospirales > Oscillospiraceae > CAJOIG01. Next base: position 5,503 of record CAJOIG010000132.1, on the reverse strand, counting down.
AGGCCCATAAATACCGCTATATCATCATCAATGACGACGCCGACACCGCGGTCCGCGAGCTCGACGCCATCCTGACGGCTGAGAGATGCCGCAGCAGCTATATTCTGGAAGGAGAAAACCTGTTATGATGCTCTATCCCCCCGTAGCCGATCTCATCAACAAGGTCGGCAGCAGCTACGCCCTTGTGAACCTGGTCGCCAAGCGCGCCCGCCACATCTCCGCCGAGGCGGAAAAGAACGGCGAGCCCCTGACAAAGAAGGCCGTTTCCACCGCGATCGAGGAGGTCTATACCGGTAAGCTCACCCTGAGCTCCGAGCCCTCCGCCGACACCTCCGAGGAGGAGTGATCCAGCCTTGACGCCTTCGCTGACCGCCCGGGTCGCCGTATCCGGCGTCACCTACTGGGTCGACAAGCCCTATACCTACGCCGTGCCGGAAAAGCATGCCGGCCGCGTCCGTCCCGGCGTGCGCGTGGCGGTGCCCTTCGGCGGCAGCCGTCCCCGGGAGGGGATCGTCCTTGCCATCGGCGGCGAGCTCTCAAGCCCATCCTGGACGTTCTGGACGACGAGCCCCTCCTCACGGAGCGTCAGCTCCAGCTCGCCCTCTGGATGCGGGAGCGCTTTTTCTGCACGGTCATGGACGGCGTGCGCGCCATGCTCCCGGCGGGACTGTGGTATCGGGTCAGCCCCGTGTACTGCCTTGCGGAGGGCGCGGACACCGACGCATCGGATTTCACCGCCTCCGAACGGCTCATCCTCGACGCCGTGAACGCCCATGGCGGACGCTGTGAGCTCGCGGATATCGAATCCCTTTTCGGAGCAAAGAATCCCGGCCCGTCCCTGGCGGACCTTGTGAAGCGGGGGCTCCTCATCGCCGACGCGGAAGCTGTGCGCCGGGCGGGGGACAAGACCATCCAGAAGGTCGCGCTGACCATCACCCCCGCGGAAGCGCTCATCCAGGCGGACAAGAACAAGCGTGCCCTGCGGCAGAGCGCCGTCCTGCGCGTGCTCGCGGAGCTGGGCACGGCCTCCGTCGCGGACATCTGCTATTTCACCGGCGCCACGCGGGACGCGGTCAAGGCGTTGGAGAAAAAGGGCTTCGTTTCGATCTCCCGGCAGGAGGTCTACCGCCGCCCGGACTATGACCGCGGCGAGGAGCGCCCTCTTCCCACGCTGAACGCCGACCAGGAGCGCGCCTACGAGGGCGTCCGGGCCCTGTTGGATACCGGGACCCCGCAGGCGGCCCTGCTGTTCGGCGTCACGGGCAGCGGCAAGACCACGATCTACATCCGCCTCATCGACGATGTGCTCCGCGCCGGAAAGTCCGCGATCCTCCTGGTGCCGGAGATCGCCCTCACGCCGCAGATGCTGCAGACCTTCTCCGGTTACTTCGGCGACCGGGTGGCCGTACTGCATTCGTCCCTGTCCATGGGCGAGCGGTACGACGAGTGGAAGCGCATCCGCTCCGGGGACGCCCGTCTCGTCATCGGCACCCGCAGCGCGATCTTTGCGCCGGTGTCCGATCTCGGCATCGTGATCCTTGACGAGGAGCAGGAGGATACCTACAAATCCGACTCCACGCCGCGGTACCACGCGAAGGATGTCGCGAAATATCTCTGTGCCCACAGCGGGGCGACGCTGCTTCTGGGCAGCGCCACGCCGGACGTCTGCTCCCGGTACTACGCCGAGACCGGACGGTATCACTTCTTCCGGCTGCCCGGACGCTACAACGCCATGGCTCTGCCGGAGGTCCGGATCGCCGATCTGCGCCAGGAGGTAAAGGCCGGGAACCACGGCAGCATCTCCTCGATCCTGAAGGAGGAGATCCAGGAAAACCTGGACCGCGGCGAGCAGACCATCCTGTTCCTCAACCGCCGCGGCGCGAGCAAGATGGTCACCTGCATGGACTGCGGGCACACCTACAAATGCCCGAACTGCACCGCCTCGCTGACCTATCACAGCGTCGGAGACCGGCTCGTCTGTCATTACTGCGGGCATGTCCAGCGGCTCGACCGTGTCTGCCCGGAATGCGGCGGCGAATTTGCCTTCGTCGGCGCGGGCACCCAGAAAATCGTGGAGGAGCTCGGCGAGCTCTTTCCCGGCACCGAGGTCCTCCGCATGGATACGGACAGCGTCGCCCCCGTGGGGAGCCACCGGACGCTTTTTGAAAAATTCCGCTCCCAGCGCATTCCGATCCTCGTCGGCACGCAGATGGTCACGAAGGGTCTCAATTTCGAGAACGTCACCCTCGTGGGCGTCCTGTCGGCGGATCAGAGCCTGTATGCCGGCGATTACCGCGCGGGGGAGCGCACGTTTTCCCTCATCACGCAGGTCATCGGGCGCAGCGGCCGCTTCTCCAAGCCGGGACGCGCCGTCATCCAGACGTTTACACCGAAAAACGAGATCATCCGGCAGGCCGCGCGGCAGGACTACGACAGCTTCTACCGGGGCGAGATCGCCCTGCGGGAGCTCACGGGAACGCCGCCGTTTGCGGACCTATTCGTCCTGACCGCTGCGGGGACGGACGAGAGCGCCGTCCTGCGCTGCTGCCGGGACGTACGGGATACGATGCGGCGGGAGATCCGTGCGCTTCCCGGCGCGAAGGTCCTCGGACCCGCGCCGCTGCCGGTGGCCAAGGTCGGCGGCGTCTGGCGGTATCGGGTGACCGTCGTCTGTCCCGAGGGCCGGGAGATCCGGCGCGCGGTGGGACAGACGCTCCTTTCCTGCAACAACAACCGTAATTACCGGGGCGTCTCGCTGTACGCGGACTTTGACCCCATCGACTGAAACACCACAGGAGAAACGATATGGCTCTTCGCAACATTCTCAAAGAAGGGGACGAGACCCTGCAGAAGCACTGCCGTCCCGTGACCGACTTTAACGCCCGTCTGCACGACCTTCTGGACGACATGGTGGAAACCATGCAGGACGCCGATGGCGTGGGTCTTGCCGCGCCCCAGGTGGGGGTCCTGCGCCGGGCGGTGGTCGTGCTCGAGACGAACGTCGACGCCGAGGCGGGGGAGGAGCCCTATGTCATCGAGCTCGTGAACCCCGAGATCATCGAATCCGACGGCGAGCAGGAAGGCCCGGAGGGCTGCCTCTCCGTGCCGGGGGTCTACGGCTGGGTCAAGCGTCCCGAGCATGTGATCGTCCGGGCGCAGGACCGCAACGGTGAGACCTTCGAGCGGGAGGGGTATGGCCTCACGGCCCGCGCCTTCTGCCATGAGATCGCCCACCTCGAGGGCCAGCTCTTCCTGGAGGTCAGCGACCACATCCTGACCGAGGAGGAGCTCGATGCCTATTACGCGTCGGGGGACGAGGCATGAGGATCGTTTTCATGGGTACGCCGGATTTCGCCGCGTGCTCCCTGCAAAAGCTGCTGGACGAGAGATTTGACGTTGTCGGCGTCTTCTGCCAGCCGGACAAGCCCAAAAACCGCGGGCATAAGCTGCAGGCCTGCGCCGTGAAGGAGACGGCCCTCGCGGCGGGGCTTCCGGTCTATCAGCCGGAAAAGCTGCGGGACGGGGAGGCGCTGGCTGTGCTGAAGGAGTTTGCGCCGGACATCCTTGCGGTGGTGTCGTATGGTCGCATTCTGCCGGACGACATCCTTGCCCTGCCGAAGTACGGCGCGGTGAATGTTCATGCTTCGCTGCTCCCCAAATACCGCGGCAGCGCGCCCATCCAGCGCGCGGTCCTGAACGGGGAAAAGACCACCGGCGTTACCACGATGTATCTCGCCGCGGAGATGGACGCCGGCGACATCATCTACACCGCGGAAACGTCCATCTGCCCGACGGAGACCAGCGGCCAGCTCTTCGACCGCCTGGCTCCCATGGGCGCGGAGCTTCTTGTAAAGACCCTCCGCGCCATTGAGGCCGGGTCCGCGCCGCGCATCCCCCAGGACCATGCCCTGGCGACCTACGCGCCGCCGCTGCGGAAGGAGGAGGCACCCATCGACTGGACCCGTTCCGCCGATGCCGTGCTTCATCATATCTACGGCATGCAGCCCTGGCCCTGCGCCACGGCGGAGCTCGGCGGCGAGACCTTCAAGGTGTTCGCGGCGGTGCGTTCCGAACGGGGCACGGCCAAGGCGCCCGGCAGCGTCCTCTCCGCCGGAAAGGGCGGCATCGAGGTCGCCTGCGGCGGGGGAGAGGCGGTCTGCATCACCGAGCTGCAGGCTCCGGGAAAAAAGCGCATGACCGCCGCGGCCTATCTGCTGGGCCATCCGATGGAGGTCGACTGACATGCCCCGCAAAACAGCGCTGGACGCGCTGGAACGCTTTCGCAGGGACGGCGCGTGGAGTCGGCAGGTCATGACGGCCCTCGTGAAGAAAAACGGCCTCGACGCCCGGGACGGCGCTCTGGCTTCGCGGATGTTTTACGGCGTACTGCAAAACCGGACGCTTCTCGACTATACCGTGGATTCCTTCGCGAAGGGAAAGCTGGAGCCCAAGGTCCGCGACATCCTGCGTCTCGGCGCGTATCAGATCCTTTTCATGGATCGCGTCCCGGACCACGCTGCGGTCAGTGAGTCCGTCGGCCTCTGCCGGTCGCTGGGCTATGCCCGGGCGTCGGGGCTCATGAACGCCGTTCTGCGCCGTGTGATGGAGCACAAGGACGAGCTTCCCGCCGTACCCGGAAAGGGGACCGCCCAATATCTTTCGATCCTTTACAGCCACCCGCTTTGGCTTGTGGAGGAGCTCATGGGCCGACGGGGCTATGACGGGGCGGAAGCGGTTCTGCGGGCGGATAACGCGGAGCCGCCCGTCTATCTGCAGGTGAACACCCTTCGCGCGACGCCCGAAGCCTGCGCGCAGGCGCTCGGCGCTGTGCCGCACCCGACGCTTCCGGGTTGCCTTTTGCTGGATGGCGGCGATTTCCTGCATACCGACGCCTTCCGTGACGGCTGGTTTTATGTCCAGGACCCCGCGGCGCGTATGGCCGTGATGGCGGGCGATCCCCGGCCGGGGGAGAGCGTATTGGACGTCTGCGCCGCGCCGGGCGGCAAGAGCTTTGCCGCGGCGATCGCCATGAAAAACGAGGGCCGCGTCCTCGCGCGGGACATCAGCGGCGCGAAGCTGAACCTCGTGATGGACGGTGTGGACCGTTTGGGCCTGTCCTGCGTCGAATGCCGCGCGGGGGACGCCCGGGAGATCGACGGCACAGAGCGGTTCGACCTCGTGATCGCGGACCTGCCATGCAGCGGGCTCGGCGTCATCCGCAAGAAGCCGGACATCCGCTTCCGGGAACCTTCCGAGCTGGACCGGCTCCCGGAGCTGCAGGCGGAGCTTCTTTCCTGCGTCAGCCGGGCGGTGCGTCCGGGCGGACGGCTGCTGTATTCCACCTGCACCTGGCGGGAGCGGGAGAATGAGGGCGTTGCGGACGCCTTCCTGCGGGAGCATCCCGACTTTATCAAAACGAGTGAAAAGACGTTCTGGCCGGATTTGGACGGAACGGACGGGTTTTATCTATGCCGGATGGATCGGAAAAACGAGATATAAAATC
>CAJOIG010000131.1 GCA_905234575.1 uncultured Oscillospiraceae bacterium | reverse complement strand
TTAAGAATAATTTTATGGAAAGAGGTTTTCTGTTATGAACACTAAGAAACTGCTTGCCCTGCTCATGGCCGCCGCCATGCTGCTGGCGCTGCTGGCCGGCTGCGGCGGTTCCTCCGCCCCGTCCGCCGCGACCACCGAGGCCGCTCCCGCGGCGGAAGCCCCCGAGGCCGCTCCTGCGGCGGAGGCCGCAGAGGGAGACATGGTCTTCCACATCGGCGGCGTCGGCCCCCTGACCGGTGCGGCCGCTATCTACGGCAACGCCCACAATAACGGCTGCCAGATCGCCGTGGACGAGATCAACGCTCTGAACTCCGGCATCCACATCGAGTACAAGTTCGAGGACGACGAGCACGACGCCGAGAAGTCCGTGAACGCCTACAACGCCCTCAAGGACTGGGGCCTGCAGATCCTCGTCGGACCCACCACCACGAAGCCCGCGCTGTCCGTCGGTCCCGAGACCAACGCCGACCGCATCTTCATGCTGACCCCGTCCGCCTCCTCCGTGGACGTCATCGACGGCAAGGACAACGTCTATCAGCTCTGCTTCACCGACCCCAACCAGGGCACCGCCTCCGCGCAGTATATCAGCGAGCAGGGCCTCGGCTCCAAGATCGCCGTCATCTATAACAACTCCGACGCCTATTCCACCGGCATCTACAACACCTTTGCCGAGGAGGCCGCGAACGTCGGCCTCGAGATCGTCTCCACCACCACCTTCACCGACGACTCCGCGAACGACTTCTCCGTCCAGCTCAACGCCGCGAAGGACGCCGGCGCGGACCTCGTCTTCCTCCCCATCTACTACGGCCCCGCGTCCCTCATCCTCACCCAGGCCGCCGGCATGGGCTATGAGCCCAAGTTCTTCGGCGTGGACGGCATGGACGGCATCCTGACCGTCGAGGGCTTCGACACCGCGCTTGCCGAGGGCGTCATGCTGCTGACCCCGTTCAACGCGGACGCGGACGACGCGCGCACCCAGGCCTTCGTGAGCACCTACACCGAGAGATACGGCGACCCCAACCAGTTCGCCGCGGACGGCTATGACTGCATCTGGGCCATCTACAACGCCATCCAGGAGGCCGGCATCACCCCCGACATGACGAACGAGGAGATCTGCGACAAGCTCATCGAGCTCTTCAACGGCGGCTTCTCCTATGACGGCATCACCGGCGAGGCCATGACCTGGTCCGAGACCGGCGAGGTCTCCAAGGCCCCCAAGGGCATGGTCATCCAGGACGGCGCTTACGTCGGCATGTGATCGGACCTTACACTTAGGATATACGAGGGCTGTGAAAGCGGCCCTCGTTTTCCCCTTTTTCACCAACACACAAAGGAGGTGCCCGCATGAGCTTTCTGACGAGCCTCATCAACGGCATCAGTCTCGGCAGCGTTTACGCCATCATCGCACTGGGCTACACCATGGTCTACGGCATCGCCAAGATGCTGAACTTCGCCCACGGCGACGTCATCATGGTCGGCGCGTATATGTGCTTCTGCGCCATGAATTACTGGGGTCTGCCCCCGATCGTCGGCATCCTCGTCGCGATCGCCGTCTGCACCGTGCTCGGCATTGTGATCGAAAAGCTCGCCTACAAGCCGCTGCGGCAGGCGTCGAGCCTCGCTGTGCTCATCACCGCCATCGGCGTGAGCTATTTTCTGCAGAACGCGGCGCTTTTGATCTTTTCCGCCAACCAGAAGAGCTTCCCCTCCGTGGTGAACCTTCCGAACGTGACGCTGTTCGGCGGACGGCTCTCTGTCACGGCCATCGCCATCGCCACGGTGGTGACGAGCGCCGTCATCATGGTCGCCCTGACCCTGTTCGTCAGCAAGTCCAAGACCGGCAAGGCCATGCGCGCCGTCTCGGAGGACAAGGAGGCCGCCCAGCTCATGGGCATCAACGTGAACGGCACGATCTCCGTCACCTTTGCCATCGGCTCGGGCCTCGCCGCCATCGCGGGCGTGCTGTACCTCTCCGCCTATCCGAACCTGGTGCCCACCACAGGCTCCATGCCCGGCATCAAGGCCTTCACGGCGGCGGTGTTCGGCGGCATCGGCTCCATCCCCGGGGCCATGCTCGGCGGCATCCTGCTCGGCGTCATTGAGATTCTCGGCAAGGCTTACATCTCCTCCCAGCTCTCCGACGCCATCGTCTTTGCCGTGCTCATCATCGTTCTCCTTATCAAGCCCACCGGGCTTCTCGGTAAGAAGATCAGCGAGAAGGTCTGAGGTGCGCGCATGAAAAAACTGAGCAGGAACGCAAAAAGCAACGCCGTCACCTACGCCATCGTGGTCGCCTTTTTCGTCGTCATGACGGTGCTGTCCTCCACGGGGCATCTTTCAAACTCCCTGACCGGGCAGCTCATCCCCATCTGTGTGTACATCTGCATGGCGGTATCGCTGAACCTCACCGTCGGCATTCTGGGCGAGCTGAGCCTCGGCCACGCGGGCTTCATGAGCGTCGGCGCCTTCTCCGGCGTCATCGTCGCCATGAGCCTGCAATCCGCCATCTCCAGCGGACCCGTGCGCCTCATCCTCGCCATCCTCGTCGGCGCGATCATGGCCGCCGTCGTGGGCGTACTCGTCGGCGTGCCGGTCCTGCGCCTGCGGGGCGACTATCTCGCCATTGTGACCCTGGCCTTCGGCGAGATCATCAAGAACATCATCAACAATCTGTACGTCGGCTATGACGCGAACGGCCTGCACATCCGGCTTCTGCGCGTCCTGCCGAAGACCGAGCTGACTGACGGCTTCCTCATCATCAACGGCCCCCAGGGCGCGACCGGCATCACGAAGCTCTCCACCTTCCCGGCGGGCATCCTCCTGGTCCTGTTCACGCTGTTCGTGGTGCTGAACCTCATCCAGAGCCGTTCCGGCCGCGCCATCATGGCCATCCGCGACAACCGCATCGCCGCCGAATCCGTCGGCATCAACATCACAAAATACAAGCTCATGGCCTTCGTCGTCTCCGCCGCCCTCGCGGGCATGGCAGGCGCGCTGTACGCCATGAACTTCACCGGCGTCGCCGCGACGAAGTTCGACTTCAACACCTCGATCCTCGTGCTCGTGTTCGTCGTCCTCGGCGGCATGGGGAACATCCGCGGCAGCATCATCGCGGCGGCCATCCTCTATACGCTGCCGGAGCTTCTGCGCGCGGTGAACGACTACCGCATGCTGTTCTACGCCATCGTGCTGATCGTCGTGATGCTCGTCACCAACAACCCCACGATGAAGGCCGGTCTGGCCGCCGTGGGGACCGCCCTCAAGGGCGTTTTCATGAAGACAGTTCCGGTCCCGGAGGAAGGAGGCGACGGCGATGAGTAAGCTCGTTCCCATCCCCAGCAACAGCTTCATCCCCGAGCGCGACCTCGACAAGGTCCCCATCCTGGAGGCCAAGCGCCTCGGCATCACCTTCGGCGGCCTGAAGGCTGTGGAGGACTTCAACCTCACCATCGGCCGCACGGAGATCGCGGGTCTCATCGGCCCGAACGGCGCGGGCAAGACCACCGTCTTCAATCTGCTTACGAAGGTCTATCAGCCCACCACCGGCACCATCCTCCTCGACGGTAAGGACACCGCCGGCATGAACACCGCGCAGGTAAACCACGCCGGCATCGCCCGCACCTTCCAGAACATCCGCCTGTTTTCGGCGCTTTCCGTGGAGGACAATGTCAAGATTGGACTGCACAACGAGATCGGCAGCGGCATGTGGTCGGACATCTTCCGCCTGCCCCGGCACTGGAAGAGCGAGAAGATCGCCCACGAGCGCGCCCTGGAACTGCTGTCCATCTTCCACATGCAGGACATGGCGAACAAGCAGGCCGGTTCCCTCCCCTATGGCGCCCAGCGCCGCCTGGAGATCGTCCGCGCCCTCGCCACGAACCCCAGCATTCTCCTCCTGGACGAGCCCGCCGCGGGCATGAACCCCTCCGAGACCTCGGAGCTCATGGACAACATCCGCAGCATCCGCGACACCTTCCAGATCGCCGTTCTGCTCATCGAGCACGACATGAGCCTCGTCATGGGCATCTGCGAGGGCATCTGCGTGCTGAACTACGGGCGCGTCATCGCCAAGGGCGAGCCCGACGAGATCAAGAACAACCCGACCGTCATTGAGGCATACCTCGGAAAGAAGGGGGCGAAATGATGCTCACCGTTGAAAACATCGACGTCTATTACGGAAACATCCACGCCCTGAAGGGCGCGTCCTTCCGTGTGGACGAGGGGGAGATCGTCGCTCTCATCGGCGCGAACGGCGCGGGCAAGTCCACGACGCTGAAAACCGTCTCCGGCATGATGCACCCCCGCAGCGGCTCCATCACCTTCCTCGGCGAGGACATCACCCACACGGACAGCTACAAGCTCCCCTTCAAGGGCATGTCCCACGTCCCCGAGGGACGGCGCATCTTCCTGCAGATGACCGTCATGGAGAACCTCGAGATGGGCGCCTTCATCCACAAGAGCATCGCCCAGGACGACCTGGACCTGGTGTTCGAGCAGTTCCCCCGCCTGAAGGAGCGCCGCACGCAGATCGCGGGCACGCTCTCCGGCGGCGAGCAGCAGATGCTCGCCATGGGGCGGGCGCTGATGTGCCACCCGAAGCTCATGATGCTGGACGAGCCCTCCATGGGCCTCGCGCCCATCCTGGTGGAGCAGATCTTCGAGATCATCAAAAAGCTGCACAAGGCCGGAACGACGATCCTGCTCGTGGAGCAGAACGCCGAGATGGCGCTCGACATCGCGGACCGGGCCTATGTGCTCGAGTCCGGGCGCGTCACCATCTCCGGCACCGGCGCGGAGCTCGCCCAGAGCGACGAGATCAAAAAGGCATACCTCGGCGGATAAATCGCACGAGACGCAAGCGTATCCAAGGCGTCGGGCCCGGTCACGCAGGTCGTGCATCGACCGGGACTTGCAAAAGGAGCTGTAGCAAAACGAAAGTGATGCTACAGCTCCTGATTTATATGTGCCATGCCAAGAATAGCCTCAAGAAGCACCCGATTGTTGAAAAATGA
>CAJOIG010000130.1 GCA_905234575.1 uncultured Oscillospiraceae bacterium | reverse complement strand
GTGATGAACCCCACGAACCTCGGGGCCATCTTCCGCAGCGCCGCCGCCCTCGGGATGGACGCCGTGCTCCTCACGCCGGAGAGCACGGACCCGCTGTACCGCCGCTGCGTCCGGGTCAGCATGGGCACGGTGTTCCAGGTGCCCTGGGCGTATGTCTCGGCCGAGGCCGGGGAATGGCCCCATCCGGGGCTCGACCGCCTGCGGGCCATGGGCTTTCTCACCGCGGCCATGGCCCTGCGGGAAAACGCCCTCCCCGTGGACGATCCGCGGCTCACGCAGGCCGAGCGCCTCGCCGTCGTCCTGGGCACGGAGGGGACGGGCCTCGCCGACGAGACCATCGCCGCCTGCGACCGCACGGTCATCATCCCCATGGCCCACGGCGTGGACAGCCTGAACGTCGCCGCGGCCAGCGCCGTGGCCTTCTGGGTGCTGGGGCGGCGCTGACCTTCGGCCCAGGTGGTAAAATTTAGCTTGACAGAAGGATGTCTTGGAATTAAAATTAAATAGTTACAGTATATGTACCGTGGGTAAGTATGTACACTGTTTCATTCTTGCTTGTTCGGGTCGGACGCTTGATGTCCCCCGTGTCATTCAAAAAACCAGAAAGGGAGGTGTGTATCCTTACGATGCCGATATGGTTGACGATCATCCTCTTCGTCATCGGCCTGGCCGTCGGCGCCCTCGCGGGCTTCCTGTACCGGAAGAACGTGGGCGAGCGCGAGATCGGCTCCGCCGAGGAGGAGGCCAAGCGCATACTGAACGACGCTATCAAATCCGCGGAGAGCAAAAAACGTGAAGCTCTCCTGGAGGCAAAGGAAGAAATACACAAAAGCCGCTCCGAGTACGAGCGGGAGGTCAAGGAGAGACGCTCCGAGCTCTCCAAACAGGAGCACCGGCTCCAGCAGAAGGAGGAGCATCTCGACAAGAAAACCGACGCCATCGACCGCAAGACCGAGCTCCTCACCAAGAAGATCGCCGAGGTCGAGGCCCAGCAGGAGGAGGTCCAGAAGCTCAAAAATTCCCAGCTCGAGGTCCTGGAGCGCATCTCCGGCTACACCGTCGAGGAGGCCAAGGCCCTGCTCATCGACTCCCTCGCGAGCGAGGTGACCCACGAGCAGGCCGCGAAGCTCCGGGAGATCGAGCAGCAGTACAAGGACGAGGCCGAGGAGCGCGCCAAGGAGATCATCACCCTGGCCATCCAGCGCTGCGCCGCCGACCACGCCAGCGAGGTCACCGTCTCCGTCGTCAGCCTGCCGAACGACGAGATGAAGGGCCGCATCATCGGCCGCGAGGGCCGGAATATCCGCTCCATCGAGACCCTTACCGGCGTCGATCTCATCATCGACGACACCCCCGAGGCCATCACCGTCTCGAGCTTCGATCCCGTGCGCCGCGAGGTGGCCCGCCTCGCTCTGGAGAAGCTCATCGCCGACGGCCGCATCCATCCCGCCCGCATCGAGGAGATGGTCGCAAAGGCCCAGAAGGAGGTCAACGCCACCATCAAGGCCGAGGGCGAGCGCGCCGTCTTCGAGACCGGCGTCCACGGCCTGCATCCCGAGCTCATCAAGCTCCTCGGCCGCCAGAAATACCGCACGTCCTACGGCCAGAACGTCCTGAACCACTCCATCGAGGTCGCCCACATCGCGGGGCTGCTCGCGGCGGAGCTTGGCGAGGACGTCGCCACCGCCAAGCGCGCGGGCCTTCTCCACGACATCGGCAAGTCCATCGACCACGAGGTCGAGGGCAGCCACGTCACCATCGGCGTGGACATCGCGAAGAAGTACAAAGAATCCGAGGCCGTCATCCACGCCATCGCTGCCCACCACAACGACGTGGAGCCCCAGACCGTCGTGGCCTGCCTCGTCCAGGCGGCGGACGCTATTTCCGCCGGCCGTCCCGGCGCACGGCGCGAGAACATCGAAAACTACGTCAAGCGCCTCCAGAAGCTGGAGGAGGTCTCCATGTCCTTCCCCGGCATCGACTCCTGCTATGCCATCCAGGCGGGCCGCGAGATCCGCGTCATGGTGAAGCCCGAGCAGGTGTCCGAGGACCAGATGACCCTCCTGGCCCGGGACATTGCGAAGAAGATCGAGGAGGAGCTCACCTACCCCGGCCAGATCAAGGTCCACGTCATCCGCGAGACCAAGGCCGTCGAGTACGCGAAGTAAGAACTCCCTTTATACGCACGAAAAACACCCCCGAAGCCGAGCGCTTCGGGGGTGTTCTGTATGGAGGGGGCTCAGTAGCCGACGACGGACGCGCCGCCGTCGATGACGAGGACCTGGCCGGTGGTGTTGCCGGAGAGGTCGGAGCACAGGAAGGCCGCCGCCGCGGCGATCTCCTCCGGGGTGTTCATCACGCGCCCGGTGGGGACGAAGTTCATCGCGGGAGGCGGGTTGCCGCCGGGGCCCTCGTGGGCCGAGACGACGCCGGTGTTCATGCTGGCGGTGCCGCCGGGGGCGATGGCGTTCACGCGCACGCCGAGGCGGCCCCACTCGGACGCGGCCTGGAGCGTCAGCGCGACGACGGCGCCCTTGCTCGCGCTGTACGACGCGGAGCACATGGGCGGCACCATGCCGCGGATGCCCGCCATGGAGGCGATGTTCAGGATCGCGCCGCCGTGCTGCGCCATGCTCTGCTTCACCACCTGCTGCATCATGAAGAAGGTGCCCCGGGCGTTGGTGTCGAGGACCCGGTCCCAGGCCGCGGGCTCGAGCTCAAGCGCCGGTCCGCCGGTCATGACGCCCGCCGCCTGCACCAGGACGGCAATCTCCCCCAGGTCCGCGCGGATGCGCTCCACGACGGCGGGGATGGCGGCGGGATCCGCCACGTCCAGGGCGTAGGGGCGGACGTTTTGAAGGCCCTCGGCCTTCAGCATGTCGGCGGCCTTCGCGATCTTGTCGGGGTTCCGTCCCACCATGGCGACGGCCGCGCCGCTCTCCGCGAGCAGCTTCGCGCAGGCAAAGCCGATCCCGCTGCCCGCGCCGGTGACGACGGCGACCCTGCCGGTATAATCGATGTTCATGGGTTTCTCTCCTTTGTTATCGTTTTCACGGCAACAGCATACCACATTCTTCCGCCGGGTTCAAGACAAAGCCACGTCCAGGGACATCATCACCGTAAAGCCCACGGCAAACCACAGCGCGCCGAGGTTCGAGTGCTCGCCCTCGCTGGCCTCCGGGATGAGCTCCTCCACCACGACGTACAGCATGGCCCCGGCGGCAAAGCTCAGAAAGACCGGCAGGGCGGGCGTCAGAAGCCTTGCCGCCAGCAGCACCAGCACCGCGCCGACCGGCTCCACGACACCGGAAAGCACCCCCATCCAGAAGGCTTTGCCCGCCCGCATGCCGTCGGCCCGCAGCGGCAGGGAAATGATCGCTCCTTCCGGAAAATTCTGGATGGCGATCCCCAGGGCAAGGATGAACGCCCCCGCCTCCGTCACCCCCGCGTCTCCGGCCAGCAGACCCGCGTACACCACGCCCACCGCCATGCCCTCGGGCAGGTTGTGCAGCACCACGGCGAGCACGAGCATCGACGTACGGGAGAGGCGGGACGGCGGTCCCTCCGCTTTTTCGCTGTACAGGTGCAGGTGCGGGAGGATATGATCCAGCGTCAGCAGGAACAGGACGCCGGTCCAGAGCCCCGCCGCCGCCGGCACGAAAGCCCAGCGTCCCATCGCCGCGGAACGCTCCATCGCCGGGATGAGCAGACTCCACACCGACGCCGCCGTCATCACGCCCGCGGCAAAGCCCGTCAGCCGCCGCTGCAGGCTGTGCCGCAGCGTATCCCGCAGGAAAAACACACACGCCGCGCCCAGCGCCGTGCCGAGAAAGGGGACGGAAATCCCCCGTATCACACTCCAGATCATCTTCGGATGCCCTCCTTTCCGTTCTATTTCACTATATGGTTAGTTGTGTCTAACCCGTGAAGAAGTCATTGTAGCAGAGGGCGGGCAGTTTGTCAAGCCCGCCGACGGTTTGACAGGGGCGGGGCGGCATGATACAATAAAAAGCCCATAAAAGCGATAGGAAATGGTGAGATCGATGCAGGATGCGTTTTCCCGGACCCGGCGGCTGCTGGGTCCCGAGGCGATGGATAAGCTCGCGGCGGCGCGGGTGGCGGTGTTCGGGCTCGGCGGCGTGGGCGGCTACGTCGTGGAGGCGCTGGCCCGGTCGGGCGTCGGCGCGCTGGACCTCATCGACAGCGACACCGTGAGCCTCACGAACCTCAACCGGCAGATCCTGGCCACCCGGGACACGCTCGGCGCGAAAAAGACCGACGCCGCTCGGGCCCGCGTCGCGGCCATCAACCCCGCATGCAACCTGCGGACGTACGATGTGTTCTTCCTCCCGGAGAACACCGGTTCCTTCGATTTCACGCAGTTCGACTACGTGGCGGACGCCATCGACACCGTCACGGCGAAAATTGAGCTCATCCTCCGCGCCCGGGCCGCGGGCGTGCCGGTCATCAGCGCCATGGGCACGGGCAACAAGCTCGATCCCGCCCGGCTGGAGCTGGCGGACCTCGCCGATACCTCCGTCTGTCCCCTGGCGCGGGTCATGCGCCGGGAGCTCAAAAAGCGGGGCGTGGAGCATTTGCAGGTGGTCTATTCCCGGGAGCCCGCGCTGACCCCCATCCCCGACGAGGCGGAGCCCGACGGCCGCCGCGCCGTGCCCGGCAGCACCGCCTTCGTGCCGCCCGCGGCGGGGCTCCTCATGGCCTCCGCCATCGTCCGGGCCCTGATCACCTGAGAAGGAGGGTTTTCCCATGCCCGCTCTGTCCCGGCGCACCGCCGATTTCACCGACTCCGTCATCCGCCGGATGACCCGGGTCTCGAACCGCTACGGCGCGGTCAATCTCTCCCAGGGCTTCCCCGATTTCGAGCCGCCGAAGCCCATCCTCGACCGGCTCGCGGAGGTCGCCGGGGAGGACTTCCACCAGTACTCCGTCACCTGGGGCGCGCAGAATTTCCGCGAGGCCCTGGCGGAGAAGCAGTCCCCGCGCATGGGCCGCCCCATCGACCCGGACGCGGAGATCGTCGTC
>CAJOIG010000129.1 GCA_905234575.1 uncultured Oscillospiraceae bacterium | reverse complement strand
AACCACCCCGTGGCTCCCTTCAAGATGATGGACATGGGCGGCCTCGACACCTTCCCCCACGTCTGCGAGTCCCTGCAGACCCTGAAGTCCAAGGGCGCCTCCGAGCGCTTCGAGTGCCCGAAGAGCATACTCGAGCTGCACGCCGCCGGCAAGTTCGGCCTGAAGGCCGGCGAGGGCTGGTACAAGTATTGATCTTTCGAGATCGCCTCATACTTAACGGTTGACATCTCTCAGTTAATCGGCTAAACTAGTCACAGGTAAACCTGTTGACCCCACAATTTAATTTGAAAGGATTGATTCCAATGGAAGCAAAAGACGTAGTGATCGTGGCCTATGGCCGCAGCCCCCTCGCCCGTGACCGCAAGGGCTCCCTTGCCAACATGCATCCCATCGAGTATGGCGCGCAGGTCCTCAACGGCGTTCTCGCCCGCGTGAAGGATCGCGACGGCAAGCAGGCCCTCGAGAACAAAGAGGTCGAGGACGTCATCACCGGCTGCGCCATGCAGATGGGCGACCAGGCCATGAACATCTCCCAGCTCATCGCCAACCGCGCCGGTTGGGACGACTGCGTTTCCGGCATGTCCATCAACCGTTTCTGCTCCTCCGGCCTGCAGTCCATCGCCCTCGCGGCCAACGCCATCGCCATGGGCCAGGGCGACTGCTACTTCGCCGGCGGCATCGAGTCCATGTCCAAGTGCTTCCGCATCTGGCCGTCCTATGAGGGCAAGTGCGAGGACGAGTGGCTGTCCAAGAACTATCCCGGCGCCTACATGTCCATGGGCATGACCGCCGAGAACGTCGCGAAGGACTTCGGTCTGACCCGCGAGCAGATGGACGCCTTCGCCGTCGAGTCCCAGCGCAAGGCCGCCGAGGCCCAGGCCGCCGGCAAGCTCGATCCCTCCATCATCCCCATCCTCATCACCGACAACATGGGCAACCCCATCCTCGATGAGAACGGCAACAAGCAGTACTGCACCAAGGACGAGTCCCTGCGTCCCGGCTCCACCATGGAGTCCATGGCGAAGCTGAAGCCCTGCTTCATCCCCGAGGAAGAGGGCGGCATCGTCACCGCCGGCACCTCCTCCACCACCAACGACTGCGCCGCGTATGTCTGCCTGATGAGCGCTGAGATGGCCGCGAAGAAGAACATCGCCCCCATCTGCCGCCTGAAGGCCTTCGCCGTCGCCGGCTGCGACGCGACCCGCATGGGTCTCGGCCCCTGGTTCGCCACCCCGAAGGCCATGGCCCGCGCCGGCATGACCGTCGACGACATGGACACCATCGAGATCAACGAGGCCTTCGCCTCCCAGTCCATGGTCTGCATCGAGAAGCTCGGCATGGACCTCGCCAAGGTCAACCCCTACGGCGGCGCGCTGGCCCTGGGTCACCCCCTCGGCGCTACCGGCGCTGTCCTCGTGGGCAAGGCCATCGACCGTCTGCGTGAGATCGGCGGCAAGTACGCCCTCGTCACCATGTGCATCGGCGGCGGCATGGGCGCTGCCGGCATCCTGGAGCGCTGCGAAGAGGATTTCTAATTCGCATTACACGCTCAATAACGGAAGGCTTTTTTCGCCCGGTGACTCTCCGATGAGAAACATCGGACCCTGCGCCGCCTCCCGTGAGAAAACGCAAAGCAAGAGAGGAGCTGCCATTTGGCGGCTCCTCTTTTTTGACAGCGGCTGGATTCCGTGGTACAATCAGACATCCACGGAAAGGAGACGGACCATGCAGCACCAGGGAACCATACAGCTCGAAACCGAGCGCCTGCTCCTGCGTCCCTTCCGGGAGGCGGACGGCGACGCCATGTACCGGAACTGGGCCTCCGACCCCGCGGTGACAAAATACCTCACCTGGCAGCCCCATGAGAGCGTCGAGGCCTCCCGCGCCATCGCCGCCCTGTGGGAGCGGGAGAGCGCGAAGCCGGATTTCTATCAGTGGGCCATCGTGCCGCGCAGCCTGGGCGAGCCCATCGGAAGCCTCTCCGTCGTGCGAATAGACGAAGCGGTGGACGCCATGGAGCTCGGCTACTGCATCGGCCGTCCCTGGTGGGGCATGGGCATCACCGCGGAGGCGGTGCGGGCGGTGATCGCGTATCTCTTCCGGGAGGTCGGTGCGAACCGGGTCGCCGCCTGCCACGACGTGGACAATCCCCATTCGGGCCGCGTCATGGCAAAGGCCGGCATGACGCGGGAGGGCACGCTGCGGGCGTCCCAGCGCTGCAACCGGGGCATCGTGGACATGACCTATTACTCCGTTCTGGCGTCGGAGTGGCAGCAAGGAAGAAAAGGAGACGAAAAACCATGCACGACGAGCTGACATCGGTTGACATAAAAAAGATGCAGGAGGAGATCGACTACCGGGAGCTGGAGCTGCGTCCGAAGCTCATCGAGGACGTGCAGACGGCCCGGGCCTTTGGGGATCTCTCCGAGAATTTCGAGTACAAGGCCGCGAAGCAGGCCAAGAACAAGAACGAGAGCCGCATCCGCTATCTGAAGCGCATGATCGCCTCGGCGGTGGTCATCGACGCGGCCTCGGCGGTGGACGAGGCGGGTCTTTTCGACCGCGTGACCCTGTTCATGGAGGACGAGGGCGAGGAGGAGAGCTTCACCATCGTCACTACCCTGCGCCAGAACCCGCTCAAGAACCTCATCAGCAAGGAATCCCCCTTCGGTCAGGCCGTCCTGGGTCATCGGGTCGGGGACCGGGTGTTCATCGAGGTCGGGTCCGGCGGCTACTGGGCCGAGATACGAAAGATCGAAAAAGGCACGGACGACGAGAGCCTCGACATCGCCTCCTACTGACGAAAAGCAGCGGGCCGCAAGCCCGCTGCTTTCGCATCGTGTTAGTTTACATAATATTATAGTCCCCGGTACATATCGGGCCGCAGGACGGAAGGGTCCTCCCGGCGGATGATCTCGTCCAGCTCCGCCACGACCCTGTCCCGGTCCTGCTTGAGTGTGCATTTGATGGGCAGGTAGTTCGAGGCGTGGTTCGAGGTGTAATGCAGGCCGTCGAGCTCGATCCGGGATACGAGCTCCCGGGTCTCCAGCAGGGTCTCGAACGGGGTCTGGAGCGTCAGCTCGCCGCGCCGGACCTCCTCGTACAGGGGCGTGCCCTCGATGGCCATGAGGGTCATGGAGGACAAATGCTTCGGCTTCATGGCATTGATCATCTGCGCGGTGAGGGCGGCGTTCCGCTCAAGGGCGTCTCGGCCGCCTCCCTCGAGGCCGGTGATGACGATGGCCCAGAGGTCGAAGCCCGCGGCGACGAGGCGCTGTCCGGCCTCCAGCATCCCGTCCGCGCCGACGCCCTTGCGGACGTGCTTCAAAAGCGCGTCGTCCCCGGTCTCCACGCCGAGATAGGCCCGGTTGAGCCCGGCGTCCCGGATGGTTTTCAGTTCCTCCGGGGTCTTGCGGAGGGTGGACAGGGGCCCGGCGTAGGTCGTGACCCGCCGCAGCCGCGGGAACGCCTTGTACAGCGCCTGCAGCACCGTGAGCAGGTAGTCCATCGGCAGGTTGATGGCGTCGCCGTCGCAGAGGAACACCGTCTCGGTATTCTTGTACCAGGTGTTCTGCGCCATCTCGATGTCCTCCAGCACATCGGCAAGAGGACGGACGTGGTAGCGCTTCGACTTATACATGGAGCAGAAGGTGCAGGTGTTGTTGGAGCAGCCGACGGTGCACTGGAGCAGGTAGCTCTTCCACTCCCCGGGCGGACGGTAGATGTCGCCTTCGTATCGCATGGTATGATCCTCCTTGAAACGGGGTATGCTAGTCCCATAGGGGTGATGTACATGACAACGCAGCTTACGGCGGTCTTTGACGACCGGGACGGCGCGGATCTCGCGCTGATGCGCCTGCGCCGGAACGGGATCGAGTATTCCATCGCGGAGCTCCGCGCGCCGGAGCGGAAGGCCCAGGGGGACATGCCGCTTCTGAACATGAGCGCGGGACACGGGCTCCTCGCGACGGACGGCATTGAGCCGGGGGCGATGTACAGCGCGGTGCTCGGCTCCCGGGCGGTGACCCAGCGGGCGGCGGCCCGGGCGGGCCAGGCAAGGCTCACGCTGAACGTGCGGACGGACCAGGTCCTCCGGGCGCGGGAGATCCTCGCCACCGTCAAGGGCCGGGTGCTTTAGGCTCGGTGACGGCTCGCCTGCGCCGGAAGCTGGTTCGTGTAAGCCCGGATCGATGCCGTGGAGGAGAAGGGTGTGCCGAGCAACGTCGTTGAAAACTGTTGCGAGGTATACCCTTCGACGACAGCGGCTCGTCACCGGGCCGAGCCCTTGACCAGGTCCCAGTATTTCTTCGCGGCCTGCTCGGTCTTGTTCTCGCCGAATTCGTAGTACTTCGCGTCCTTCAGGCTGTCCGGCAGATACTGCTGGGCGACCCAGTGGCCGGGGAAATCGTGGGGGTAAAGGTAGCCCTGCTCCCGCTCGAAGCCCGCGCCGTCGGCGTGGACGTTCTGCAGCTCCCGGGGGATGGGCCCGGCCTTCCCGGCCTGCACGTCCGCCATAGCGGCGGCGATGCCCATGTACCCGGAGTTCGACTTCGGGCAGGTGGCGAGGAAGATGACGGCCTCGGCCAGGGGCAGGCGCGCCTCTGGCAGGCCGAGCTGCAGCGCGGAGTCCACGCAGGCCTTCACGATGGGCACGGCCAGGGGATACGCAAGGCCGATGTCCTCGCTGGCGGAGCAGAGGATCCGGCGGCAGGCGCCCAGGAGGTCCCCCGTCTCCAGAAACCGGGCGAGGTAATGCAGCGCCGCGTCCGGGTCCGAGCCGCGCATGGATTTCATGAGCGCGGAAAGGATGTCGAAGTGCTGGTCGCCGTCCCGGTCGTAGTGCATGGAGCTGCGCTGGGTGACGGCCCTGGCGTCCTCCATGGTGAAGCGCAGGACGCCGTCCGGCCCCGGGAGAGCGGTGGAATACAGAAGCTCCAGGGTGTTCAGGCTCTTGCGGGCGTCGCCGCCGCAGGCCTGGGCGATGTAGTCGAGGACGCCCTCCTCCGGCTCGGCCGCCATGCCGTCCCGCTCCCGCAGAAGGCAC
>CAJOIG010000128.1 GCA_905234575.1 uncultured Oscillospiraceae bacterium | reverse complement strand
GCAACCTGCCGTCTCGGCGGCATCGCGAAGGGCTCCGGCATGATCCATCCGAATCTCGCGACGATGCTCGTCTTCCTCACCACCGACTGCGCCATTTCCCCGGCGATGCTCAAAAAGGCGCTGAGCTCCGACGTGAAGAGCACCTTCAACATGGTCTCCGTGGACGGGGACACCTCCACGAACGACATGGTGTGCGTCCTCGCGAACGGCCTCGCGGGAAACGCCCCCATTGAGGCGGACGGCCATGATTTCGACGTCTTCATGGCTGCGCTGAACACCGTGACCGTGCGGCTGTGCCGGGCGATCGCGGCGGACGGCGAGGGCGCGACGAAGCTCCTCGAGTGCACCGTCACCGGCGCGAAGGATGTCCCCGCCGCCCGGACCGCGGCGAAGAGCGTCGTCTGCTCGTCCCTCCTGAAGGCGGCGATGTTCGGCGCGGACGCGAACTGGGGCCGGGTCCTCTGCGCCATCGGGTATTCCGGCGCAGACGTGGACGTGACGAAGACCGACGTCCGGTTCCGCTCGGCGGCCGGGGAGGTGCTGGTCTGCGAGAACGGCGCGGGCGTAGACTTCTCCGAGGAGCTCGCGAAAACGGTCCTCTCGGAGAGCGAGATCGAGATCGCCGTCGCCTTCCGGGACGGGGACGCGTCCGCGGCGGCCTGGGGCTGCGACCTGACCTACGACTATGTGAAGATCAACGGAGACTATCGGACATGATCGACTTTGCGCTGGCGGCCGAACGGGCGGAGACGCTCGTCCAGGCCATGCCGTACATCCAGAAATACCGGGGCCGCATCATCGCCGTGAAATACGGCGGCAACGCCATGGTGAGCGAGGAGCTCAAAAACCAGGTGATGGAGGACATCGCTCTGCTGCACATGATCGGCGTGCAGGTGGTGCTGCTCCACGGGGGCGGGCCGGAGATCTCCGCCACCCTCAAAAAGCTCGGCAAGGAGGCCCGGTTCATCGACGGCCTGCGGGTCACGGACGCCGACACCATCGACGTCGTGCAGATGGTCCTCGCCGGGAAGGTGAACAAGGACCTCGTGGCGCTTCTGCAGCGCAAGGGCGTGAACGCCGTGGGCCTCTCCGGCATCGACAGCCGGATGATCTCCGCCGTGCAGCGGGACCCGGCCCTCGGCTACGTCGGGCGGATCACGGCGGTGGACGTCTCGGTGGTCCGGGACGTGATGGCGGCGGGCTATGTGCCCGTCATCTCCACCCTGGGCTGCGACGACGAGGGGAACATCTACAACATCAACGCCGACACCGCCGCCGCTTGGGTGGCGGGGGCCATGGGGGCGGAGCGGCTGTTCATGATGACGGACGTGCCCGGCATCCTGCGGGACAAGGACGACCCCGATACCCTCATCCCCTGCGTGGACCTGGACGAGGCCGTGGAGCTTTTCGAGGAGGGCGTCATCGCGGGCGGCATGATCCCGAAGGTGGAGTGCTGCATCGACGCCATCCACCGGGGCGTGGGCCGGGTCATCATCCTGGACGGCCGGGTCAGCCACTCGATCCTCCTCGAGATCCTTACGAACGAGGGCGCCGGCACCATGGTCATGGAAAACAAGGAGTTTTACACGGAGGCGCAGGAACCATGACGACAAAAGAGCTCGACCGCGCGTACGTCGCGCCCACCTACGCCCGGTTCCCGGTGGAGCTGGTCCGGGGGCAGGGCAGCCTCGTCTGGGACGAGAACGGAAAGGAATACATCGACCTCGGCACCGGCATCGCCGTGAACACCTTCGGCCTCGCGGACGAGAGCTGGGCCGCCGCGGTGACGGCGCAGCTCCATGCCCTGCAGCACGCCTCGAACCTCTATTACACAGCGCCGGGCGCTCAGCTCGCCGCGGCGCTGTGCGAGCGGACGGGCATGAAGAAGGTCTTTTTCGGAAACTCCGGCGCGGAGGCGAACGAGTGCGCCATCAAGGTCGCCCGGAAATGGGCGCAGGAGGCGAAGGGCCCGGAGTTTTACCGCATCATCACGCTGAAAAACAGCTTCCACGGCCGGACCATCACCACCCTCGCCGCCACCGGACAGGACGTGTTCCACGAGAAGTTCACGCCGCTGACGCCGGGCTTTCTCTACGCGGACCCGGCGGACCCGGCGGGCCTGCGGGCCCTCGCGGCGGAGAACAAATGCGCCGCCATCCTCTTTGAAGCCGTCCAGGGCGAGGGCGGGGTCCTGCCCCTGCCGGCGGACTTCGTGGAGGAGATGAAAGCCGTGGCGGCGGAGTTCGATCTCCTGCTCATGGCGGACGAGGTGCAGGTCGGCAACGGCCGCTCCGGCGCGCTGTTCGGGTACATGAACCTCGGTCTCCGGCCGGACGTGGTCACCACGGCGAAGGGCCTCGGCGGCGGGCTTCCCATCGGGGCGTGCCTGCTGGGCGCGCGCGTGGAGCACGTCCTCGGTCCCGGGGACCACGGCTCCACCTTCGGCGCGAACCCCGCCGTCTGCGCCGGGGCGCTGAACGTCCTCGGACGGCTGACGGACGACGTCCTCGCGGGGGTCCGGGAGCGCTCAGACCGCATCGTGAAAGCGCTTTCCGGCGCGCCGGGGGTGAAGGCCGTCACCGGCATGGGCCTCATGCTGGGCGTGGAGACGGAAAAGCCCGCCGCCGACGTCGTCGCCGCCTGCCGGGAAAACGGCGTTCTCGTCCTCACCGCGAAGACGAAGGTCCGCCTGCTGCCCGCGCTGAACATCCCGCTCGACCTGCTGGACCGGGCCGTTTCCGTCCTGCGGGACGCCTGCGCGAACTGAATACGATCGTCCCCGATCTCGTATGCTGGATCGGGGACCTTTGCTTTCCGTGGACAATTCCCCGGAAACGTGCTATAGTGGGGCCGAACCATCCATTTTTCGATGCTTTTCCGAAGGAGGAGCCGACCATGAAGTTCTATCCGCTTGCCTCCGCCGAGGAGGACGGGGCCGCCCTGGTCTCCGAATACCGCGCCGCGAAGCCCGCGGGGAAGCTGCGCCTGGGGGAGCTGCGGCTGTACTGCCGCGCCGGGCTGCGGACCTATTACATTCCCTACCGGGAGGTGGGCCGGGTCTTCCGCCGGGTAGAGCGCATCGCCGCGAAAAAGGCCAGCCTCGGCGTCGAAAACCTCGTGATCTGCGGGAAGGACGACGCGGAGCTCATCCAGGTCCGCCTGCCGGGGACGAACGCGGCGCGGGCGCTCATGACCGAGCTGGAGACCCGAATCCCCGAGGCGCGCTTCGGAAAGCCCGGGTCCGACGCCCCAAACCCGTAAAACTGCCGATTTTTTCTTCGCTTTTTTGCAAAAATCGACATAAAAGTCTTGTCATATTTGAAAAAAGGCATTAAAATAACAAGGTACGAGTTCACAATTTCGTAATGAATCCGGGAGGACCGCTATGACCGCTGCCGCCGCGCTGGACCGCGTTCTGCCTCTGTTTCAGGTCTACTACGACATCGACCGCGAGGCCCCGGCGGAGCCCTTTACGGCGGAGGCCGCGTTCCACTCCCACGAGGAGCAGTACTTCCTCCTCAAGAGCGCGAAGTACACCGAGTGCGACGCCCACGAGTACATCTTCTTCCAGACTCTCGACCACCTGACCCTCGCGGACGCGCAGGCTCTGGCCGACCGGGCATGGGAGGAGGGCCTGTCCCGGGCGAAGCCCAGCGCCATCCACCGCAGTACCGACGTCGCCCTCATCCTCCTGGCGGACCGGGTGGACCCCGACGCCGCCGACTACATAAAAGCACAGCGCCGCAGCAAGAGCTATATGTTCCTGCTCCACGGCTTCAGCAACTTCCGCGTGATTGCCATAGAGACCTCCTCCGGCGCCCTGTCCTGCAACCGGCTGGGCAAGACCCTCAGGAAGCTCTTCAGCAATATAAATTTTTTAGAGTAGGAGATTTTGTCATGGCACTCGTAATCATCCTGGCAGCAATCGTCCTGCTGGTCATCGGCTATGTTTTCTATGGCTCCTGGCTGGCAAAGCAGTGGGGCGTTGACCCCAATCGCAAGACCCCGGCGGTCGAGCTGGACGACGGCGTAGACTACGTCGCCGCGAAGCCGGTCGTGCTGATGGGCCACCACTTCTCCTCCATCGCGGGCGCCGGCCCCATCAACGGACCGGTCCAGGCCTCCGTGTTCGGCTGGGTCCCCGTGTTCCTGTGGTGCGTCATCGGCGGCATCTTCTTCGGCGGCCTGCACGACTTCGGCTCCCTGTTCGCGTCCGTGCGTCACGGCGGCAAGTCCATCGGCGACGTTATCAAGGACTCCATGGGTCCCCGCGCCCATAAGCTGTTCCTGATCTTCGCGCTCCTGGTCCTCGTCCTGGTCGTGGCCTCCTTCGTGAACGTCGTGGCCGGCACCTTTGCTGCTCCCGATACGGAGAACACGGCTACATATCAGCTAATCGAAGGAGAAACCCGTCATTTTGGCTTCTCCACAGATAATACCAAGAGCGCCCATACTAATTATCTTAAGGATGAGGATGGTCAATTCGTCCTTGATGAAAATGGAAACAAAACTCTTGGTGACAGAGTTGAGACAATCGGCGTCAATCCTAATGAAACCACCGCAATGGTCTCCATGCTGTTCATCGTCCTCGCGATCGTGTACGGCCTCCTGACCAACAAGGCCGGCCTGAAGACCGTCCCCGCCACCATCCTCGGCATCGTCTGCATCCTCGCGTTCCTGTTCCTCGGCCTCAAGGTCGGTCTGGTTGCCAGCCGCACCTTCTGGATCGTGTTCATCGGCGTTTACATCGCGATCGCCTCCCTGGTGCCCGTGTGGATCCTGCTCCAGCCCCGCGACTATCTCTCCTCCTTCCTGCTGTACGGCATGATGATCGTCGCCATCGTCGGCATCGTCGTCTCCACCATCGGCGGCATGAAGCTCGAGGTCCCCGCCTTCACCGGCTGGTCCACCAAGCTCGGCGGCCTGTTCCCCGCCCTGCGGCGCCTGCTCCGGCTTCCACAGCCTGGTCGCCTCCGGCACCACCTCCAAGCAGCTCTCCAACGAGCGTGACGCGAAGCCCATCGGCTACGGCGCGATGCTCATCGAGTCCGCCCTCGGCGTCATCTCCCTGATCGCCGTCGGCATGGTCTACAACCAGTATGTGGACGGCGCGTTCGGCTCCCCGGCCGTCGCCTTCGCCTCCGGTATCGCCGCCATGTTCGGCGGCAGCGGCACTATCCACGCCCTGCTGACCCTGGCTGTGTCCGTCTTCGCCCTGACCTCCCTCGACACCGCCACCCGTCTGAGCCGCTTCATGTTCTCCGAGCTCTTCCTCAAGGAAGGCGAGACGAACTGGAAGGACGCCCGCGGCTTCCGCAAGCCTCTGCCACCCCCTGACCGGCACCCTCATCATGGTCCTCATCGGCTGCATCCTGGGCGGTCTGTCCCTCAGCCAGATCTGGGGTCTGTTCGGCGCCGCGAACCAGCTGCTCGCCGGTCTCGCTCTGATGGCCGTCTGCGCCTGGCTCGGCAACATCGGCAAGAACAACAAGATGTTCTACATCCCCATGGTGTTCATGCTCTGCGCCACGCTGTGCAGCCTTGTCATCACCATCTTCAAGAAGCTCAACGGCGGCCTCGCCGCCTGGGGCGACTGGTTCCAGCTCATCTTCGCCATCGCCATGGTCGTCCTCGCCATCATCCTCGTCATCGAGGGCTTCCAGACCATCTTCTCCAAGAAGGCCAAGAAGGCGTAAGCGCTTCCCAAGCAATCGAAAGACCGGCTCTGCTTCGGCAGGGCCGGTTTTTTGTCGTCTTCGCCGGCAAAAAAGGCATCCCATTCGAGGCGGGCCTTGCCCCCTCGAGCTCCCCCGCTGCTCTCTTGCCGGACAAACAGCGCTGTTTTCACCGATAAAGACGATTATTGCGGGATGGTTCGCAACATAGTATAATAGTCAAAAACCGCGAAAGGAGCGCCGCCATGGTCCTGCCCGCGCCCATCGAGGCCATTCTCTCCCGCCTGCACGGGGCGGGCTATGCCGCCTACGCCGTGGGCGGCTGCGTGCGCGACCGCCTTTCCGGACGCGAGCCCCACGACTGGGACGTGTGCACCGCCGCGCGGCCGCCGGAGGTCCACGCCGTGTTCGCGGACGGCGACGTGCGGGATACGGGCGTGAAGCACGGCACCGTCACCCTGGTCCTGGACCATATCCCCTATGAGATCAC